>JBIKJU010000081.1:0-8710 GCA_044360745.1 Chitinophagales bacterium | reverse complement strand
CTCCCCTTAGTACTTACAATTTCTGTTCCTTTGTCTACAAAACAAGCAGCTACATTTATGGCTTCATTTAAAAGACCTCCGGGATTACCTCGTAGGTCTAAAACCAACCCCTTGATTTTATATTTTGCTATCATAGCTATCATAGCATTGCGAACTTCTAAGCCTGCTCTATCTGTAAAACTACCTAAACGAATATATCCAATTTCGTCTTTTAAAATACCATAATATGGAACGTTCTTGATTTTTATTTCTTCTCTTGTCAACGCTACATTTAGCTCCTTGTCTGTGCCATCTGATTGTGGACGAGCTATTTTCAACACCACAGAAGTACCTGCTTTGCCTCGCAATGTTTTGCTCACAAAATCGGAATTTTGTTTCTTCGCTGACTTACCATCTATTTCTAAGATTTTATCGCCAGGTCGAAGCCCCGCTTTTGCTGCTGGAAAGTCTTCATATGGATCAGTAATAATGACAAAATCGCCTCGTGTACTAATCAAAGATCCTATGCCTCCATAACGACCTGTTGTTTGTTGACGATATTCTTGTATGTCATCTTCTGGTATAAAGTCTGTGTAGGGATCTAATGATTGTGCCATTTCGCTTATCCCTATTTGAATAATTTGAGTTGGATTAATAGTGTCTACATAATAAGTATTGAGCTCTCTGTAGAAAGTAGTGAATATGTCAAGTTGCTTAGTTACTTCAAAAAAGCTTGGAGCTAAAGCAGCAGAAATAAACACTAACGATGATGCAGACACGATAGAAACTATAATAATTTGTTTTAGTCTTGATGACATATCTAGCCTTTGTGATATTGAGAAATAAACATAAACATAAAAACGGAATAGTAAACTAACGGATTGTGTTTCCTTTGCAAGATTTATGAAATTTAAACTATTCTATAAATTATACAACTTTTGTGTTTTGCCGTTTATTCAGGTCGCATTTGTGGGAAAAACAAAACTTCTTGAATACTTTGTTGATTAGTCATAAGCATCACCAGCCTGTCAATACCGATACCAATCCCAGATGTAGGGGGCATACCATATTCCAAAGCTCTCAAAAAGTCATGATCTATAAACATAGCTTCATCATCACCCCTCTCCATGAGTTTCGTTTGTTCTTCAAATCTTGCTCTTTGGTCAATTGGGTCGTTTAGCTCAGTGTAGGCGTTTGCGATTTCCTTGCCATTTATCATAAGTTCAAATCGTTCTACCAAGCCTTCCTTGCTTCTATGCTTTTTGGTCAAAGGACTCAACTCTACAGGATAGTCGATGATGTAAGTAGGTGAAACATAGTTGCCCTCACATTTTGCTCCAAAAATTTCATCTACTAATTTGCCTTTACCCATTGAAGCGTTGGTTTCTATTCTGAGTTTTTTACAAACTTCTCTTAGTTCATCTTCGGTCATGCCTTCAATATCAAAACCAGTATGTTCTTTGATTGCTTCATAAATTGGAACACGTCTATAGGGAGCTTTAAAATCTATCATTTTATCACCAACAGGGACTACCGTGGTTCCGTGAAGAGCTATCGCTATTTTCTCTAAAAGCGTTTCTGTAAAGTCCATCATCCAGAAATAATCTTTGTACGCTACATAAAACTCCAATACCGTAAACTCTGGATTGTGAGTTCTATCCATGCCCTCATTTCTAAAATTGCGGCTAAACTCGTATACAAAATCAAATCCTCCAACAATAAGACGTTTGAGATAAAGTTCGTTTGCGATACGTAAATAAAATGGTACATCAAGGGCGTTGTGATGAGTAACGAAAGGGCGGGCGGCTGCACCACCAGGTATGTTTTGAAGCACTGGAGTATCTACTTCTACACCCCCATGTTGATTAAGATAATCTCTAATTGTTTGTATTAATTTTGTTCGTTTCAAAAACGTGTCTTTCACATGGCTATTGACTATCAAGTCAACGTATCGTTGGCGGTATCGAAGCTCTGGGTCACTAAAAGCATCATATACTTCACCTTCCTTTTCTTTAACAATAGGAAGTGGGCGCAACGATTTTGAAAGTAACGTCAAAGAAGAAACGTGCAATGAAGTTTCTCCTGTTTTGGTAGTAAATACATAGCCTTTCACGCCAATAAAATCTCCTATATCAATGAGTTTTTTAAAAAGCTCATCAAATAGTGTTTTATCTTCACCAGGGCAAATAGCATCTCTACCGATGTAAAGCTGAAGTTTGCCTTCACTATCTTGTATCACAGCAAAAGCTGCTTTACCCATTAGCCTCACACTCATCACTCTACCAGCTATGCTTACATCAGCGATTGGATTGGACTCGGGATGATAAGTAGATAAAATTTTTGTAGACGTATGCGTGATTGGAAAAGCTTCTGCTGGATAAGGATCTATCCCTAAGCTAGCAAGGGCAGATAATTTTTCTCGTCTTACGATTTCTTGTTCACTTAATGTATGGCTCATATTGTCAATTGAGGCACGAAGATAAAAAACTCAACATCATTTTGAATATTCATTATCTCCGATATTTTCATCATGAACAGCTTTGAAGGGAAAAAGTTTGTTTGCTTTTCTTTAATTTGCATAAAAACGAAGGATGGAAAATCGAAATTTTAAGACTGATGCAGGCATTGAGATAAAACGAGTTTACGACCCAGCCTCTCATTCTAGTGAAGAGCCAGGTCAGTTCCCGTTTACAAGAGGTGTGCATGAAAGCATGTACAGATCTAAGCTTTGGACTATGCGCCAATACGCTGGATTTAGCACAGCTAAAGAAAGTAATCTTCGCTATCATTATTTGCTTTCGCAAGGAGTTAGTGGTTTGAGCGTGGCTTTTGATTTACCTACACAAATAGGTTATGATTCAGATCACTCATTAGCAGAAGGTGAAGTGGGAAAAGTAGGTGTGGCGATTGACTCTTTAGAAGATATGCAAGAGCTTTTTGCTGGTATAAAGTTAGAAGACATTTCTACTTCGATGACTATCAACGCTACAGGATTTATTTTATTGGCATTTTATATTGCTTTGGCAAAACAACAAGGTGCTGATTTAAAGAAGATTAGTGGTACTATACAAAATGATATCCTCAAAGAATATGCCGCTAGAGGTACATATATATACCCCCCAAAACCATCAATGAAAATCATCACAGACATTTTTGAGTACTGCCACAAAGAAGTACCTAAATGGAATACTATTTCTATATCAGGCTACCATATCAGAGAGGCTGGAGCCAATGCTGTGCAAGAACTTGCCTTTACTCTAGCTAATGGGAAAGCGTATTGTGAGGCAGCAATCGCTAAAGGATTAGATATCGATAAATTTGGCCAACGCCTTTCGTTTTTCTTTAATGCTCATAATAATCTTTTTGAAGAGGTAGCTAAGTTTAGAGCTGCTCGAAGAATGTGGGCAAAGATAACTCAATCGCTCGGAGCAAAAGACCCAAGGGCTCAGATGCTTCGCTTTCATACACAAACTGGCGGCTCTACGCTCACTGCCCAACAACCCCAAAATAATATTGTAAGAGTAAGCCTACAAGCACTAAGTGCAGTATTGGGAGGTACACAGTCATTGCATACCAACGGTTTTGACGAAGCTCTTTCATTGCCTACCGAACAAGCTGCAAAGCTTGCATTAAGAACTCAGCAAATTATAGGCTATGAAAGTGGAGTAGCAGATACCGTAGACCCACTTGCAGGCTCATATTTTGTTGAAAACCTGACAAACGAAATAGAAAAAAAAGCATGGAAATACATTGAACACATAGACACACTAGGTGGTGCTGTTTCGGCTATCGAACAACACTATATTCAAGATGAAATTGCTCGCTCTTCATACAGTTATCAAATGGATATAGAAAAGGGGGAGAAAATCATAGTTGGGGTCAATAAGTTTGAAGAAGCAGAACAAAATAACACACCGATTTTTAAGATTGATGATAGCATTAGAATAGAGCAATCTGAAAAGCTAGCAAAGCTAAAAGCTAAAAGAGACAATGCGTTGGTAGAAGAAAAACTCAAAGCTATTCGGCAGTCAGCCTTAGATCAAACCAATTTGATGCCTTTTGTGATAGATGCAGTAGAGCACTTGTGTACATTGGGTGAAATAAGTGATGTGCTTCGGTCTGTATATGGAGAGTATCAGGGGTAATAAGCAAATCGAATGACTTTTCTTTTATTATCATCATCTATAACTTCTAATAAATAAACTCCCTGCGAGAAAAAGTCGAAATGAATTTCGTCAGTATTATACTGCTTCATTTCTCGTCCATTTAGGTCTAAAATTCTTACGTGTTTAAGCTTATTTTTATCTTCTCCATCTATGATTATGCTTGACTTTGTCTGCCACTTTAAAGACACATCTAGTTCAGCTAATTCTGCTATATCCACTTTCCAAGAAAAATTTAACGTTTGAATCACGCTATCTTTAGCAGGCTTATTGGCTATCGGCCAAATGATAACCACATTGGGGCCAGACTGGAAGTAAACATCAGAAGCCCTAAACTTGACAGAAAAACTAATTGTATCCTGAGGGTTAATTATAGCTCCACCGCTAAAACTAGGAAGCAAACCTTGTACCTGCTGAGCATTGACAATAGTGCCGAAATTAATTTGGCTAGAATAAGCTATTGTATCATAATTTCGAATAGTGCCACTAAAGTCTATACTATCGCCAAAAAAGGATGTGATGGACGAAAAAGTGTAACGAGTAATGCCGAGTCCATTTTGTGCCTTTGCTACAAAACAAAATCCCCAAAAAAGGGCAACAAAAAATAAGCTATTTTTTTTCATACTGTTAGTTTTTACCAAATTTAGTTATTTTCTTATTTCTTTTATTTTAATTTTAAAAAAACTTACGTATTCAAATTATGGATTTTTTACATCTTCATATTCAAGCAATGACAAAAGAGGAATTGCGAAATTTTAAATTGTATGCAAAAAGAAGCAATGACGATATAGATAGAAAAGATATACGACTATTTGATTTGTTTGCTAAGTCTAATGTAGTAGATGAGGATAAAATTTTCAAAAAAATATACGATTCTGATGATAAAAACTCCTATTACAGATTGAAAAACAGAGTAGTAGAGGATATCGCAACTTCAATGTTCTCAATGCATACGAACAAAAATCCTCTTTTGCAAATTTTTAAATATTTAGGTGTGTTTGATTTGTTTTACAGCAGAGGTGAGTTTATAGCTGCTCATGTTAATCTTCAAAAAGCAGAGAAAAGAGCGCTCGCAACTAACCAACTTGAAATTCTTGACTTAATATATGCCAATTTCATAAAGCTGTCCAGTGAAATCTTAGATATCAATCCTGAAGAGTATATCGAAAAACAAAAAACAAATTCAAAGAAGCTCAATAAGCTTAGGGTAATGGATCAGCTTTTAGCGACTCTAAGCTTTAGGCTCAAACGCGCACAAAACTATGCAAAGGGCGATAAAGGATTACTCAAAATAGTATCTAAAACACTTAAGGAGTTTGAGTCTGACGAATCGCTTACTGACAATACGCTTTATCAAACTAAAATCTACAAAGCGGTGAGTCAGATAATGGTGTCACAACACAAGTTTTCGGATTTAGAAGAATATGCTTCACGTACATTTATTCGCTTTGAGAAAAAAAACTGGTTTGAGAAAAAAAACCATGATTTAAAACTTGAGATGCTGATATATATTATTAATGCTAAATTTTATACCAAAAAACACCATGAGGCGCTGCAATTTGCCGCAAAGCTTTTTGAAGGCATGAAAGAGCATAATAAACTCTATTTTGAAAAATATCTTTTCTTTTATTATAACTCACTTGTCGTTAATTTTGCTCACATCAATTTGCCAAAAGCGCTTTCAGCTTTAAACGAATTTGAGGTCTTAATGAGAAAACGAAACAACAACTTTTATGATCAATTTATTTACCTTAACCGAGCTACACTTTCATATGAAATTGAAAAATATACCGATGCTATCAGAAGCTTGATGAAGCTTTACGTGAGCCCTGCATATAGCCAGATTAATAAAACTTTTCAGTTTAAAATAGAAATAGCAGAACTCATCATGCAATATGAGTCTAAGGATTTACTGTCGCTCAAAAAAAGAATTGAACAAGTAAGAAAAAATAAATCTAAAAATTTACTAAATGAATCTAAAAGAGACTTATTTATAATTCGTTTACTCGAACGGCTAAGTGATGGAGAGTCAATAAAAAGAGGCTCTAAATTGGAAAATGAAATGGAAAATTTCATTATCAAAAAAATGGATGTTGCAGAAGAAGATTCAGAAATAATTCGATACAAAAGCTGGATAGAAAAGAAACTAGCGCTCTTAAAACGATAACTGAAGAAGTAAGATTAAAAAATATTGTAAACAGGTGTCATTATAAGACATCTATATTTGCATTGAAGTCAAGATGCAACTATATTAAAAAATAACGCATCTATTTTTTATTACATAACACCAAAAAAACACAATTATGAAAAAGTTTTCTTATTTTTTACTACTACTTGTTTTAGCTTTTAGTGCTGAAAATAGCAGCGCACAGCAATGCTCTGTTTTTGCATCTGGAGCTGGATCTATACGAAACAAACCGTTCCCTTATATCTGTACAGGAGACACCATTACCTTGTTCTTTTACTCATCTGGGTCTATTGCTAATCAAACGAGAATACACTGGGGCGATGGCGACACTACCAACTTAGGCACTGTGCAGCAAACAACAGCTTCTCACGTTTTTACTCAAGCTGGAGTTTTTTATCCTTATTATGTATTGACTGGCGGGTTTTGTGGAGATACCATTTTGCCATTTAGCGTTTTTGGAAACATAAATCCTATAGATTCTTCTATGGGACAAAATGTCAATTTTTTCCAAGTTTCTGATAGCTGTGTTATCACTTCTGGGAGGGCATATATTGATAAAAACAGCAATTGTGCTTTTTCTGCTCTAGACATTCCATTGCCAAATAAAAAAGTGAAAGTAACGTATGGCTCATTTTCTTCTTTTGTTTATACTGACAATATGGGATTGTTTACATTCAACGGACCACCTAATCCACAGTTAACCCTAGATTCTACTTTTTTACCTGTATCCCTTTTGGCATCATGTGGTACTGCATCTACGGCTGGTGGCTTTTCTCCCAACACCTCTAGAAGTTTTGTTTTTACATGCAGCGGTGGTTTCGATTTGTCGATTCATTCCTATACTTCTTTATTAGCTCAAACTGTAGACCGACCAATTTGGTTTGAAGTCAAAAATAATGGATGTGATACCGCATTTAATCCAGTAGTAAATATCAGCTATGGCAATCGAATTAATCCAAACACATCTGTTCAAGTTGCTATCTACCAAAATGGAACATCGACTTTAGTTACACCTACCTTCGCAGGAAATATTGCTACTATCCCTGGAGTGACTTTGCCGCCTTTCAGTTCGTTTTCGGGATCACTTAATGTTAGAGCAAACCCGATGAATACCACTCTTGGAGATACTGTTTGTATAGGAATGAATGTTTCTCCTACAGCAGGTGATGTTAATGTCTTTAACAACTATGATACAATATGCATGAATGTTGTGACTTCTTATGACCCCAATGATAAACAAGCTTCTATAAATGGCGCAAATGCCGATGGGCTTATTGACCCAAACAAGACAATTTCTTATCAGATTCGTTTTCAGAATACAGGAAACTTCCCTGCAAGAGATGTTAGAGTAACCGATACCATCAGCACACTTTTAAATCTTGAAACATTTGCGCTTACAGGGACTAGTCATAATGTAAATGTGCAACGTGTAGGCAGAGCTATTACCTTCTATTTTGATGAAATATGGTTAGCTGACTCTGCATCGAATGAGCCTGAGAGCCATGGCTTCATCAACTTTACTATCGCTCAAAATCCAAATTTGACCCCTGGTACTCAAATCAAAAACTTTGTAGATATCTACTTTGATTATAATGAACCTGTGAGAACAAATACTACTGTAAGTGTGATTAGAGAACCAAACAGCATCAGCGAAGAAGGGGCATCTTCTTTAGATGTGTACCCAAATCCAGCAAGTAGCCATCTTTGGATAAAAGGAGAACATACTATTAGCAAAATTAGTATTACTGATATTCAAGGAAAAGTGCATCATACACAAAAGCTGGACGCCAATATGATGCGATTAAGCCTTGATGGTATGCCCTCTGGAGTTTATATCGTGGAAGTGGAGGAGCAAAGCGGAGCGATAAAACGCGAAAAATTAGCTATCGTAAAATAAGAATCTTTTTTCAAGAGACAAAGCCACGCTGAGGCGTGGCTTTGTTGTTTATAGGATTAACTCGTGAATCGTTAAACTTAATTTTTATAATATAAATTTAATCGGCAGCAATCCTTGTTCCTTTTCGGTATACTGTGCCGCACTGCTATACACATAATGGCCCGGTGCATATACTATTCCTGCTTATACCCCGCTGTTCGGGATTTGTAATCCCGAACTCAGATAATTTTTGGATTTAAAATCCAATACAAAGGCTTTCGGATAGCAAACCCGAAAGAGCTAAGTTTGAAGTGGTAATGGGTAACATTTTACTACTGACCGTGATTTATAGAGTAGTATTTTCTGTAAATTTTATACTTTTCATTTAAAACAATCCTTTACCCCTTTAGCTTTTCAATCAGCTGCTTTTGCGAATCAGCCAACTGACGCAGCACCTCATTTTCGCTTCTTAGCAGCTCCACTTCTCGCAGCAGGTGCTCTATT
>JBIKJU010000080.1:0-8734 GCA_044360745.1 Chitinophagales bacterium | reverse complement strand
ACATTGAAAACTTCACAAGCAAAATAAAACCTTCTAAAACTATAAAATACTTTTATAATCAATGCATATTTTTTTATCTAACTTAATTTCATATTTTTTTAAAGAATTAAACAAATATGAATTAAATAAAATACTTTCAAAATCCGCCCTATTCGAGATTTTATAGAAGCGCAACTCAAACCATAGATAACCTGGCATTTGTAATGCCATTCAATATTTTTCTTCACTCACATACGTTGCAACGTTTTACTATACATTTTTATTTTTGAAATGCAGATTGTTTTTTCACAATCTACCGTTAGCAGTCATTGTAAGATGACACACATCACAAATAAAGACATTAATATTAACTTTTAACAATGTCAATAAAAATTATTTTATTAGTAATAACTACTTTGACATTATTAAGCTGTAAGAACGACAAAGAAGACGAAAAAAAACTGCAACAATTGACACTACAAAAAACAAAAACATTACATTTAAAAATAAGATGAAATTAAATTCAGGCATCGTAACAAGTAAATTGGTAGAAACAAAAAAATTCTACACTGAAATTTTGGGCTTTGGAGTAACATTTGAAAACGAGTTTTACATCCTATTGCACACGCCAAACAAAGAAGCAGAAATCAGTTTTTTGCTTCCAAACCACCCAAGTCAAGAACCATTGTTTTAAGTACCATTCACAGGACAGGGAATGTATTTGACAATTGAAGTAGATGATGTAGACAAAGTTTACATCGACTTGAAAATTAAAGGTGTGGAAATTAAAATTAATATTCGTAACGAACCTTGGGAAGACAGACATTTTGCAATTCAAGACCCAAATGGAATTGGAATTGACATCGTGAAATATTCGCCACAAGAATTATAGATGAAAAAAACAATATAGCGCTAACACGAACTAAATTGAAAACCATATAAATTAGATAATCTTTTGCAAATAGTTTCTGTCGAACATTTCACCTGATTTCAATACGCCAAATCCTTTTTTTAAGAGTTTATTGTAGACCGCTATCCCACTGCCCATAGATAGGTTTGCTGAAGGCGACTAAGCACAGTGGCTTAGGCACAAAAGGCTTGGCTACTAAAATTTATTATAAACTTTATTAAACAATCTTTGTGATATAGAAATTTGTTTCTATTTTTCCTCTATTCGATTTTCCCCTTTTCACAAATTTTAATCCCTAAATATATCCAAGCATTCAAACAACTGCAAAAACAACGCAAAATTTATGTAACTTTGCAGGCTTAAATCAGAAACTACAATATGACTCAAACCTATATAAAAGAACTTGCTAAAAACGAAGGCAAAGCTGTAACCATAAAAGGATGGTTGGCGCAAAAAAGAGACAGTAAAGGATTAGTATTTGCCACTGTGCGTGATGGTAGCGGATTTGTACAGTGTGTGATAGACCTCAACACTGTTGGAGAAAACATCTTCGACCAAGTGAAAAGATTAAACCAAGAAAGCTCATTGGAAATAACTGGCACTGTGAAACTAGACGAAAAACAATTTGGTGGAGTAGAGCTACAAGCTACCGAAGTGGAAGTGATAGCCATAGCCGAAGAGTACCCCATCACCCCAAAAGAACATGGAGTAGATTTTTTGATGGATCAGCGCCACCTTTGGTTGCGTTCAAAACGCCAATGGGCTATCATGCGCATTCGAAATACCATCATTTTTTCAATTCATGAGTTTTTTCAGCAAAAAGGTTTTGTACAGATGGATGCACCTATTTTTACTGGAAATGCGTGCGAAGGAACGAGTACTTTATTTGAAACAGACTTTTATGGTGACCCAGCTTACCTTTCTCAATCTGGTCAGCTTTATGGCGAGGCCATGGCTATGGCACAGGGACTTATTTACACCTTTGGGCCTACCTTTAGAGCCGAAAAATCGAAAACACGAAGACACCTTTCTGAATTTTGGATGATTGAACCAGAGATGGCTTTTTTTGACCTAAAAATGGATATGGATTTGATAGAGGCGTTCGTTCAGCATGTTGTAGACAGTGTGATAGCTAAGCACACACTAGAGCTTTCGGTTTTAGAGCGAGATACGACTTACCTAGAAAAAGTAAAGCTTCCATTTATTCGTATAAAATATGAGGAAGCTGTAGATATTATAAAAGGCGAAAAAACGATAGATGGTAAAACTTCTATTCAAATTTTGGAAGAAGATTTGAAAGCCATAGAGACTAGCATATCAGATTTAGAAAACCAAATAGCAGATAGAGAACAAAAAATAAATTCAGGAGCATTGACCAAAGGGGAGAGCAACTTTAATAGAAACAAAGTAGACCAACTCAAAAACGAAATCAAAGATTTGCAAGAAAAAGCTGCGAACATTCCTACATGGTTGGCATCTGCAAAAAACTTTAAAAGAGGCGATGATTTTGGTGGTAGTGACGAAACAGTGCTTACACGTATGTTTGGCCAACCCGTGATGGTTTACAACTGGCCACAAGAAGTAAAAGCTTTCTACATGAAAGAAGATGAGCATGACAAAGGTTATGCAAAAGGTGTTGACCTTCTCGCCCCAGAAGGCTATGGAGAAGTAGTAGGCGGTGGCGAGAGGGAAACAGATTTAGAAAGATTGAAATCTAAAATAATAGAGCATCAATTGCCGATGGAGGCATTCGAATGGTATTTAGATTTGAGAAGATTTGGCAATGTGCCTCATTCTGGATTTGGACTTGGGCTAGAGAGATTAGTAGCATGGATTTGTGGACTACCGCATATCCGCGAAACCATCCCATTCCCGCGTATGTATGGCAGACTTTTACCATAAAGCATTATGATTAAAAATACAGTTGCTTCTAAGGCCCTCATCAGTATTGACTTAGCGGATTTTTATCCGAAAGAGGAAAATTGTGCATATTTTGACATTAAAGATTTTCTTTTCAAAGGGCTGATATTAAAAGAAGACGACTTTAGAAAACAAATCGAAAAGATCAATTGGCAAGATTATACAGGCAAATATGTGGGTCTTTTTTGTACCGCTGACGCCATAGTCCCTATGTGGGTGTATATGATTTTGGCTTCTCATCTTTCTAATATTGCAAAAATGGTATGCTTTGGAAAGCAAAATGATTTTCCACTTTTATTTTTACACAAAGAAATCGATAACTTAGACACTACTGCATACGAAGATAAGCGAGTGGTGATAAAAGGCTGTGGCGAAAAACAAATAGACGAAGAAGCCTTCACTCGAATTAGCTTCAACCTTGGCAAAGTAACACGTTCTATTCTGTATGGTGAGCCTTGCTCTACTGTACCAGTTTTTAAAAGAAGTATAGATTAGTTTCCATTTAAAAAAAATAGTTTACCTTCATCGCATGCTTAGAAATTTCAGTTTTATTGTTCTCTTGTTAAGTCATGTTTTTCTATTTGGTCAAAACACTACTGTGTCTACTCCTACTAAAATACCGGCTTCGATAGATAAGGTAAAATTAGTAGGCAAAAATGCTGATGGTTATGTGGTGAGGCTATCGGGTAATGAAGAGATTTTTCAAGCCTATTCTAATGATTTGCGACTATCTGTTGCAAAGAAGTATGAGTTTAACAAAAATGAAGGATTTATACAACATGTCCACCTCCTTAAATCTGGCATGATTGTTTACTTTTTAAGAGCAGAAAGTAACTTCACTACTTTGGTGGCTCAAATCATTGATAATAAACTTCAAAAAGTAGGTGCTACAGCCGTCATAGATACTCTTTATGAATCTATTGAATTAGCCAATGCTAATCTTCGCTCTTATTCTGACCCTTCAAAAAAATATATACTTTTTTATATTCCGTTTTTTGCCAACAAACAGGTCATACACATGCAAATGACCACCACTGATTATGCCAACAATATAGTATCAAAATCTAAAATCGGTATTGGTAGAAATGAGCGAGAAATGGCCTACGCTAAAGCATTTTTAGATACAGCTGGCAATGCCGTACTTGTTTTAAACGGCTCTAATACATCCTTTGAGTTTCATACCATAGATAAAGAAAATGGATTAAGCCAAGCTAATAGAGTTAATTTTGGTAAACAGCTTTTTGGCGATCCGTATTTTGAAATAGACAATAAAAACGGAGGATTGATTTTCGCAGGATTTTACGACAATAAAGAGGGCACTGGTGAGGCTGCCGCCTATGGTGTGTTTTACCAAAAATACAGCCTAGAATCTGGCAAGCCCTTTGCATCAAATATCATATCTATGCCAGATAGCTTTATGCGAAAACTCACTGGCAGAGAGGCTTCTATCACCAACAATCGTCTTTTTACATTCAACATAAAAAAAATAACTCAGCGTATAGATGGAGGCGTAGCTATCATAGCCGAATCGTTTATTCGTGATACCAGACAAGAACAATCGATATCAATTTCAGTGAT
This sequence comes from Chitinophagales bacterium, assembly GCA_044360745.1. Taxonomy (GTDB): domain Bacteria; phylum Bacteroidota; class Bacteroidia; order Chitinophagales; family LD1; genus CALAYL01. The sequence goes on along the minus strand of JBIKJU010000080.1, from coordinate 4,347 downwards.
CAATCCTTATAATAATTTCAGGACAATCAATTCCTTTCAGTACAATGACATTATAGCCTTCTCCATAAATGCTGAAGGTGCTATGGAATGGAATACAATTCTAAGAAAACGCCAATATTCAGAAGAAGATAATGGGTATTTCTCCTCATTTTTGACGGTTAATACAAAAGATAAACTTTTCTTTTTATATTCAGATGATGAGACACAATCAAGTGATTTAGATATTTATGAGCTCAACAGCAATGGAATTGCGTATAAAAAACTGATAGCTACAAAGCAGGAAAAAGATCTTAGATATATACCAAAATTAGGCAAACAAACAGCTCTAAATGAAGCACTCTTACCAAGCATTAGAAAAGGTATTTTCCATTTAGTTAGATTTAAGTTTTAGAAATGGTCCGTATACTCACAGCCAATAATCCTGCTTTATTCTTTGTAGCTATTTTCTTATCCATTATATTTCACATTAGCGCTTGGTTCTATGTAGACGACATTAGTTTTTTATCACATCACAATGAGCCTCTGAGTAGACTGCTATGGGCAGAAATATTTCCCCACTTTTTTTCTCCAAAATTGCTATTCCTCATCTTAAATTTTTTATTTCAATTGGGCGGAGCATGGATATTTAACGATATGATAAACAATCAAAAATTTATATCTAGAAAGAGTTATATTTTTGCTATGCTTTATGTGATTTGCTCTAGCTTAAATTTAACGTGGTTGTTTTTCTCACCATTCACATTTTTACTATTCTTATCTACGCTATCATTTTCGTTGCTTTTTACATTATCCAAACAAGAACGATTTTATACACAATTGTTTGATCTTGGATCATTATATGCATTGAGTTCGCTACTATATTTTCCATCTTGTATTATTTTTCTTTTTTCACTTTTTGGTCTTTACTCACTTCGCCCATTTATTTTAATAGAATTTCTTAGGATTTTATTAGGTATTTTAACAATAATGATATCGGCATATTCGTTGTATATTTTGTTTAACTTTTCTGATCAGTTTTTGCCTCATCTCCTAAACAATGCACATTCTACATTATTTTACACAAATTGGCTTCAGAAGATACATATTCCAGCAATTGGAATCACCATTCTAGTCTCGCTTTTTTATCTCATAGTTCCTATAAGTAAAAACATTAAAACTAGAAAGCTCATAGGTCTTTTTTCATTATTGGCAATACTCATTTGTGTTTCATTTTTAATTCCATCAGCCCAACATCATACTCTTTTTTGCCTCACTACACCTATAATCTCATTTCTTCTAGGTCATATTTTGATAGAATACAAACATCGTTTCATGCCAAATATTATATTTGCAGTATTTATCATCACAATTATTTTATCCATCGTTTTAAATCTTTAATATCATATGAAATTTGGAGTTATTATTTTTCCTGGTTCTAACTGCGACAGAGACATGAAGCACGTACTCGGTAATGTATTGGGTGCAGAAGTAAAAGAAATTTTTCATAAAGAAACCTCTCTTGATGGATTTAGCACTAGAGATTGTATAATTTTGCCAGGCGGATTTAGTTATGGCGATTATCTACGCACTGGTGCTATAGCTCGCTTTTCTCCTATTATGGATGCAGTTATAGAATTTGCAAACAATGGTGGACGTGTATTAGGTATCTGCAATGGCTTTCAGATTTTGTGCGAGTCAGGTTTACTACCAGGAGTACTTTTGAGAAATACAAATATGAAATACAACTGCAAAAACGTATATCTAAAAACAATAACAAAGGATAGTGAATTAACTAGAGGACTAAAAACTGATACTACGCTCAAAATTCCAATAGCCCATGGAGATGGAAGATACTACTGTGACGATGCTACACTAAAGTTGTTAAAGAAAAATAATCAAATTTTATTTAAATACTGCAATGAAAATGGGGTAGTGAGCCCAGAATCCAATCCTAATGGCAGTATTGAAAACATAGCTGCAATTTGTAATGAAAAGCGAAATGTATTTGGTATGATGCCTCACCCTGAAAGAGCTTCTGAAGCTGACCTAGGAAACCAAGATGGTTTAATTCTTTTTGAATCGCTAATGAACAGAATAGCAGAAACCGTTTAGTTTTTACTTTTTGTTTTTTTCGCTTTTGTATTGAAAAAAACTTTTCATTTTTACCCTAGTAATTTACCTATTCAAAATCGATATATGAAAAAGTCCCTTTTGCTTTCTTTTGTTTTCATGACATATGTATCATTTGCTCAAATTGTAAATCCAGTAAAATGGATTTGGAAAGCAGAGAAAAAAAGCGAAAGTGAGTATAAATTGATTTTCACTGCTACTATAGACAAAGGCTGGCATACTTATTCTCAATTTCAAGGAAATGATGGGGCGGTGCCTACTTCGTTCAAATTTGATCCCAATACCAACGTAAAAATAGTTGGCAAAACCTCTGAAAGTTGTGCCAAAACTCATGAAGGTATAGACCCTGTGTTTGAAGTTTATCAAAAGTCTTTTGAAGAAAAAGTAGTGTTTGAACAAGTAGTGAAAGTGACCTCGTCTACAACATTGAAAGGAGAACTTGAATATATGGTTTGTGATGATAAGACTTGTTTGCCTCCAGCTTCCCTTCCGTTTTCTTTTGAACTAATTGTTGGCAATACTGACAATCAAAAAAAAAATGACACAACTGTAACTAGTGTAAATACTAGTGCTGACACAAGTATAAATGCTCCACCTGAACAAGCTTCTATTAGTCTACAAGATTACTACAAACAATTTTTCAATAAGGAGCGATTTGGCACAGCTGACGTAGACTGCGGAACAAAAGAAGAACCTATCACTACATGGTTAGCATTTATTTTAGGCTTTGGTGGCGGCCTATTGGCTTTGCTCACACCTTGTGTTTTCCCAATGATACCCCTTACCGTTAGTTTTTTTACCAAACGAAATGAAAAAAACACTAGAGGTAAATTTGAATCTGTGTTCTACGGATTCAGTATTATGTTTATATTCCTTTTACTTGCTTTACCTTTTTTAGTTTTTAATATATCTCCAAACACGCTCAATGCAGTAGCTACAAACATTTGGGTGAATCTTGCATTTTTTATCATCTTCATTATTTTCGCATTTTCATTTTTTGGATACTATGAAATCGCACTGCCAAGTAGCCTCGCCAATAAGGTAGATAGCGCATCAAACACTGGTGGATTAGTTGGCATATTTTTTATGGCACTTACACTAGTGATAGTATCGTTCTCTTGCACAGGGCCTATATTAGGTACATTGCTGGGAAGTATGGCTACCACTCCAAATGGCAAACTCAATCTAGTGGTAGGCATGGTCTCTTTTGGATTAGCGATGGGGTTGCCTTTTACGCTTTTTGCTTTCTTTCCGAATCTTTTAAAATCTTTACCAAAATCAGGTTCATGGATGGATTCGCTCAAAGTAGTACTTGGATTTGTTGAGCTAATTTTAGCCTTCAAATTTTTATCAAATGCTGACTTAGTAGGACATTGGGGAATATTAAAAAGAGAAGTCTTTTTGATAGCTTGGGTAATTTTTGGAGGATTGATAGTGCTCTATTTATTAGGAATTTTAAAAATGAAAGGCAGTGAAAATGTAAATCTCAAATCTCCAATTAGACTTTTCTTTATAGCACTGTTTTCTTTCTTTACGCTATATAGCGCATGGGGAATACCTGGCAATGACTTACCTTTGTTTAGTGGGTTTTTACCACCAAACTACTATTCCTTGAGAGCTAAGGCTACACAATGTCCTAATGATTTCAACTGCTACAAAGATTATGATGAAGGACTAGCCGCGGCAAAGCGCGAGGGCAAGCCGATGCTAGTTGATTTTACAGGATATAACTGTGCGAATTGCAGAAGAATGGAAGAAAATATATGGACCGATGCTGCGGTGTCAAAGCGCATCACAGAAGACTATATCTTGGTGTCATTGTATGTAGATGATTATGAGAAAAAACTACCAGATAGTTTGCATTATATTTCACCTTTTAATGGAGCGAAACGAACCTCATATGGTCATAAATGGAGTGATTTCCAAACGCTATGTTTTAACACTAATACTCAACCACAATATGTTTTAATATCACCTAATGAGAAAATTTTAAATACCCCTTGGAATGGCTATGATGCTGATGCCAAGAAATACAAAGAGTTTTTGGATTGCGGAATCAATGAGTTAAAGAAAGGGGAATAAATAAACTATAGCCCACGGTTTAAACCGTGGGCTATAGTTTATTTATTGTATTTAGTCATAGCATTGTTAATGCCTTCAAAAAGAAAACAATCCACAGCTTCTGCTGCAAAAATTAACTTTTCGTTCAAATGTTTAGTTTCCTCTACTGACCATTTT
>JBIKJU010000079.1:0-8746 GCA_044360745.1 Chitinophagales bacterium | reverse complement strand
CGTGAGTACCATCGCCAGCATTTATGATAGATGCCTTGATATGGTTAGAGAGAAAATGGGGGGCACCGCTCGATGAATGACGCATTACCAACATATCAACTTTCATTGCCAAAATATTGTTGATGGTATCTAATAGAGTTTCTCCTTTTTTAACTGATGAACCACTAGCACTAAAATTTATCGTATCGGCAGATAGTCTTTTTTCGGCTAGCTCAAAAGAGATTCGGGTTCTTGTACTGTCTTCAAAAAACACATTTGCTATGGTAATATCTCTCAGAGAAGGCACTTTTTTGATAGGTCGCTGGAGAATATCTTTAAAATTCTTTGCTGTATCAAAAATGAGCTGAATGTCTGTGCTCTTAAGCTGTTTTATACTTATAAGATGCTTTTGGCTCAGTGCGCTCATACGTTGTTTTTTTATTCGTTTATAATCCAAATTTTATCTTCACCATCAGTTTCTTTCCATTCTACTACCACACGCTCTGTCACTATGGAGTCTACTTCTCTGCCGATATAGTTGGCTTCTATTGGAAGGTTACGGTGCATCCTTCGGTCTACTAGTACCAAAAGTTCTACCTCTGATGGTCTACCAAAATCTAATATTGCATCTAAAGCTGCTCTTATAGTTCTACCAGAGTACAATACATCATCTATTAATATTACTTTTTTGTTTTCAAGCGAAAACTCAATATCGGTCTCTTTTGCTAAAAGAGGTTTCCCTTTTTGTCTAAAATCATCTCTATAAAAAGTAATGTCAAGTTTACCATAATCAATAGATGGATTAAGCAAAATACTATTAAGACGTTTAAAAATTCTATCGGAAAGCTGTACACCTCTAGGCTGAACACCTATTAAGACGGTATCGCCAAAGTTTTTGTGTTTTTCTATGATTTGATGGCAAAGTCTATCTACAGTAAGGGCAAATTGTTTGCTATTAAGTAAGATTCTTTTTTGCATAATACCCAGACGATTGCGCAAATATAGAAATTCGTATTGAATAAAATTATCTAATTTTTTAAAAGCTGTAATTAAACAACTTCAATTTAAAGATTAACCCTTTTATTGAATTCTTGGAATTGCGATTAGTTTTCAGGTTATAAATTCAACTTTTGATTTCAATGACTCAATTCACTTTAAATATTATTTAAAGTTTCATTCACTTATTTTAATAAATCTATGAGTTTTTAATAGTTATTAATTTTGGTAAAAGTCCTTAAGCTTTTCATCATTAAATTTAATAGACTTACAGCGATAAAAAATGAAGTATAATATGGAAAACAGCAATGATAAATATCTCGATTTTGCGATTGACTTGAGCAAACAGGCTGCCGATATATTGATGCAAAATTATGGAAAACAACATGTTCAGACCGTGAAAGAGTCATTTCATAGTATAGTCACCCAAAGCGATTTAGACGTAGAAGATTTTATAGTAAAGTCTATAAAAAGTATGTTTCCAGATCATGGGATTTTATCAGAGGAGCAAACAACTTACAATATTCAAAGCGATTATGTTTGGGTCATAGATCCTCTCGATGGAAGCAGCTATTATTCTCGATCGCTTCCCAATTTTTCAGTAGCTATAGCATTAGTCCATCAAGATGCTTTACAACTAGGCGTGGTCAATTGTCCGGCTATTGAAAAGCTATTTTTTGCACAACTAGGTAAGGGTGCTTTTTGTAACCAACTGCCCATTGCTGTATCAGACATAGCTGATTTTAGTAAAAGCATGGTCAACTTTGGTCATCGTTTTCTTCGAGAGACTCAGGTGTATCCAATGTCTCATAAACTTCTCAACAGTGTGCGATCAATTCGAGCAGGTGGGTCTTGCGCTCAGGAGCTAAGTTTACTCTCAGCTGGACATGTTGAAGCCGTTATTACGGTCAATCAACAATGTTGGGACTTTTTTGCAGCTTGGGTAATATTGGAGGAGGCGGGAGGCAAGATAACCAACCTTAGAAATGAAAAAATTGATATTAGAATTGCCATGTCATCCACTACTGATATCTTAGCACACAACGGCAAACTCAATTTTTATTCTTTTTTATAGTCATTAATCGAACATTTTGTTTATAAAATGGGTTGTTTTATATCTACGCTATTATATTTTTGTGCTAATTTTAAAAAAACTATGCAAAGTACTACCATAGATTATTTGCCAATTATCATGCAGGCTGTTTTTGCAGCTGGGTTTGTGGCTCTTATGATTGGACTTTCACATATTGTGGGTCCAAAACGAAAATCTCTAGTTAAAGACGCCAATTTTGAATGCGGTATCCAATCATTCGGAAATGCTCGGATTCCTTTTTCGGTTAAATACTTCTTAGTAGCCATTCTTTTCGTTTTGTTTGATGTGGAGGTGATTTTCTTATACCCTTGGGCCGTAAATTTTAAATCAATGGGCATGGTTGGGCTATACAAAATGTTGCTTTTCATGGGGTTATTGTTAATCGGATTTTTTTATATTATAAAGAAGAAAGCCCTCGAGTGGGAATAAAATAAAACTGACATGAGTGAAATAAAAATAGTGGAACCACCAAAAGGAATAGAAGGACAAGGTTTTTTTGCAACTACCATAGACCAAGTAGTTGGGCTGGCTCGTTCTAAATCGTTATGGCCATTGCCATTTGCAACTTCTTGTTGTGGTATTGAGTTTATGGCTACTATGGCTTCTACATACGATTTAGCACGTTTTGGATCTGAAAGACCAAGTTTTTCACCTCGTCAGGCTGATATGCTAATGGTGATGGGTACCATAGCTAAAAAAATGGGACCTGTATTGCGTCAAGTATACGAACAAATGGCTGAACCAAGATGGGTAATAGCAGTAGGGGCATGTGCATCCTCTGGCGGTGTTTTTGATACTTATTCAGTTTTGCAAGGTATAGATAAAGTTATACCAGTAGATGTATATGTACCTGGCTGTCCTCCTCGTCCAGAGCAAATTTTAGAGGGTATCATGAAGCTTCAAGAACTTGTGAAAAATGAATCTTTTGGACGAAGAAACTCACCTGAATATAAAGCATTATTGGCATCCTACGGAATTAATATAAATTAATCAAATGGCTCTAAACGAACAAATTGTATACGATAAACTAAAAGAAGTTTTTAATGATTCATTACAGCAATGTAACGATTCTTTAGACTATTTAACAGTGGAAATTACTCCTGATAAATTGTATGATCTAATCAGGTTTTTGCGAGATGATGAAAGCTTAAGATTCAATTTTTTAACTACACTTTGCGGTGCTCATTATCCTCACTTAGAGCCATATCGACAAATCGGAGTTATCTACCACCTCCACAATTGGATTGACAATTTTAGAATTCGGGTAAAAGTATATTTAGATGGTGAAAATCCTGAAGTGGAATCAGTAACGTCACTATTTATGTCTGCTAACTGGCAAGAGCGTGAAACCTATGATTTTTATGGTGTAAACTTCAAGAATCACCCTGATCTCAAACGTATTTTGAATATGGATGAAATGGTTTCTTTCCCAATGAGAAAAGAATTTCCTCTTGAAGATCAAGACCGAACAGACAAAGACGATAGATATTTTGGCCGTATTCCATTTAATAAAAATTAATCTGCGATGACTCAGTTTACATCAACGAATATAGAAAAGCGCTTTTCAGATTTAATCAAGCAGCGAGATAATGAAGATGGTAGCGAACTTTCAATCTTAAATCTAGGGCCAACCCATCCTGCAACACACGGTATTTTTCAAAACGTACTCTTAATGGACGGTGAAAAAATCCTTGATGCAGAGCAAACGGTAGGTTATATTCACCGTGCTTTTGAGAAAATAGCTGAAAATAGACCATTTTATCAAATCACTCCTCTCACTGATAGGTTAAATTATTGTTCATCACCCATAAACAATTTGGGTTGGTGGATGACTTTAGAAAAACTATTAGGTGTAGAAGTCCCTAAACGTGTTCAGTACATGCGGGTGATAGTAATGGAGCTAGCGCGTATTACAGACCATCTTATTTGCAACTCTATACTAGGAGTTGACTCTGGAGCATTTACTGGTTTTTTACATATTTTCCAAGCCAGAGAGGATGTGTATGAAATTTATGAAGAAATTTGTGGAGCTCGACTTACTACTAACATGGGTAGGATAGGGGGCTGGGAGCGCGATTGGTCGCCAGCTGTTTGGGCTAAAATCAATAAATTCATGGAAACATTCCCAGCTCGATGGGAAGAGTTTGATGCCCTTCTTACCCGCAATACTATTTTCATGAATAGATGCATAAACGTAGGAGGAATATCTGCGGACAGAGCTATTAGTTATGGATTTACTGGTCCAAATTTGAGAGCAGCAGGAGTAGATTACGATATTAGAAAAATTAATCCTTATTCTTCCTATGAAGATTTTGAGTTTGATGTACCAGTAGGTACCAATGGAGATACCTATGATCGTTATATGGTAAAACAGCAAGAAGTTAGGGAGTCGTTAAAAATCATACGTCAAGCTCTAGATAAAATGCCAGAAGGGCCTTATCATGCTGATGTTCCAGATTACTATCTGCCTCCAAAACATGAAGTATATAATAATATGGAAGCGCTAATTTATCACTTCAAAATAGTAATGGGTGAAATCCCTGTCCCAAAAGGAGAAGTTTACCATGCTGTAGAGGGTGGAAACGGAGAATTAGGTTTTTATCTCGTAAGCGATGGCAGTAGAGTTCCTTATCGTTTGCATTTCCGCAGGCCGAGCTTTATTTATTATCAATCTTTTACAGAACTTATTAAAGGAAGCTATCTTTCTGACGCTATTCTTATCATGAGTTCGCTAAATGTGATTGCTGGAGAGCTTGATGCATAAAACATTAAAAAACAATCGACAATATCACTTATGTTCAATGAGAAATTAAATACTAGAGTAAACGAAATAATAGCTCGTTTTCCTTCAGATAAAAAGAAATCTGCACTTATCGCTATTTTACATGAAGTTCAAGATGCTCACCAACATACCCTTACTGTAGAACTAATGGACAAGGTCGCAGAAGTGCTTTCTATTCGACCGATTGAAGTGTATGAGGTAGCTACATTTTATTCTATGTATAATCATAAGAATCCCGGAAAATTTATGTTGGAGTTTTGTCACACATCTCCATGCTGCTTGAGAGGAGCTGAGAAAATGATGGCTTATACTTGTAAGAAACTTGGGGTTGAAATTGGTGAGGTCACTAATGATGGTATGTTTTCTGTAAAAGGAGTAGAGTGTTTAGGTGCATGCGGTTATGCTCCTATGATGCAGGTTGGTGATTATTACTACGAGTTTTTAACCGAAGAAAAGATAGATAAACTCATAGAGGAGTTTAGAGCTATAGATGGCGATATGAATAATGTAACGCCTGAACAAAATCCAATGTTAACAAACGCATAATTTTTTGAAATTTAAGATATGGGTCGAAAGATATTATTAGAACATGCAAGAGTACCAGGAATAAGCACCTATGAGGTGTATCGTTCTAAGGGTGGCTATGCATCAGTAGAAAAAGCACTAAAATCATCCACTCCAGATGAATTGGTAGAGGAGGTAAAAAAATCTGGATTAAGAGGTAGGGGTGGAGCTGGATTCCCAACGGGAATGAAGTGGAGCTTCATAGATAAAAAATCAGGAAAACCTCGTCATCTGGTTTGTAATGCTGATGAATCTGAACCGGGCACATTTAAAGACCGTTTTTTAATGGAGCATATCCCACATCTTCTTATAGAGGGAATGATAACAAGTTCTTATGCATTAGGGGCTAACCTTTCTTACATCTATATCCGTGGTGAGTATATGTGGGTTTATAGAATATTAGAAAAAGCTATTAAGGAAGCTTATGCGGCAGGATGGCTAGGAAAAAATATTCTAGGTACTGATTTTAGCTTAGACCTTTATGTTTCTTGTGGTGCAGGAGCTTATATATGCGGTGAGGAAACAGCCTTAATAGAATCACTAGAAGGAAAAAGAGGCAATCCTAGGATTAAACCTCCATTCCCTGCTGTGAGTGGACTATGGGGCAATCCCACTGTGGTCAACAATGTTGAAACTATAGCTGCTGTGCCTTGGATAGTCCTTAATGGCGGTGATGAATATGCTAAAATTGGAGTAGGTCGCTCAACTGGTACAAAACTTATTTCAGCTTCCGGTCATATCAAAAATCCTGGAGTTTATGAGATTGAACTTGGTTTACCAGTAGATGAATTTATGAATTCTGATGAATATCTTGGAGGTATGTACTCTGATAGACCTCTAAAGGCTGTTGTACCCGGAGGTTCTTCTGTACCTATCTTGCCTGCAGATTTGTTTTATAAAACAGCTAATGGCGAAGGACGTTTAATGACCTATGAGTCTTTATCTGATGGTGGTTTTGCTTCAGGATCTATGTTAGGTTCTGGAGGGTTTATAGTATATGACGACACTAGCTGTGTAGTCCGAAACACTTGGAACTTTGCTCGTTTTTATCATCACGAAAGCTGTGGGCAATGCTCACCATGTAGAGAAGGCACTGGATGGTTAGAAAAAATTCTTTGGCGAATTGAAAATGGTTTTGGGAGCATGGAGGATATTGATTTGCTGTGGGATATACAACGGAAAATAGAAGGAAGTACTATTTGTCCATTAGGCGATGCAGCAGCTTGGCCTGTAGCCGCAGCTATTCGTCATTTCCGTGATGAATTTGAATTTCACATTAAATTTCCAGAAAAGGTAAAAGACAAAGATCATTTTGTAAACGAACCATGGGAAAAAGTAAAACATTTTGTCACTAAAGAAGTATTGGTTTCCTAAATATATATCATGAAACTTTCAGAAAGTCAAATACAAATCTTACAAAATTTCTTTCAGGACAAGCCTGTAAAGAAGGTATATGTTTTTGGCTCTTATGCTCGGGGCGATGCGGATGAAAATAGCGATATTGATTTACTGATTGATTGGGATTACAGCCAAGCTATAGGGTTAAAATATTTCCGCTATTTAAGAGAGCTTACTGATATATTTAAAAAGAAAGTTGATTTTGTCTCAGAGGGCTGGGTGTCGAAAGGAATAGTCTCATTTATTAACAAAGATAAGGTGTTGGTTTATGAGAAGTAGAATTGCTGATAAAGAACGTATTAATCATATTATTGAGAATATTGATGCCATTTTTTCAGGGATAAGTGGTTTATCAGAGGATGTTTTTTATGATTTAAAGATTGAAAAGTTAGGAGTAGTGAAAGCAATAGAAAATATTGGAGAAGCTGCAAACCATCTAACAGAAGAAACTAAAGCATTATCCCCAGAAATTGATTGGATAGATATTATTGGAATGCGCAATAAATTGGTGCATGAGTATTTTCAAATAAACTACAGAATTGTATTTGAAGTAGCCACTATTGAGATTCCAAAGTTAGAAAAAGCTGTTTTAAAAATAAGAGAAATTTTAAATAGGAACAATTATGAAAGTAACCATTGACGGTGTCACCACCGAAGTAGAACCAGGAACCACAATCCTCAATGCTGCTAGGCAAATAGGAGGCGATTTAGTACCCCCTGCTATGTGCTATTATTCTAAGCTAAAAGGCAGTGGAGGAAAATGTAGAGTATGCTTAGTAGAAGTGAGTAAAGGTAGCGAAGCTGACCCAAGGCCTATGCCTAAATTAGTAGCGTCATGCTGCACCAATGTAATGGACGGAATGGAGGTGAAAAACACTACATCAGATCGAGTACTAGATGCTAGAAATGGGGTTGTAGAATTTTTGCTAATAAATCATCCTCTCGACTGTCCTGTATGCGACCAAGCTGGAGAATGCGACTTACAGAATTTAGGATTTAAACACGGCAAAGAAGCCACTAGATATCAAGAAGGAAGAAGGGAATTTGAAAAAATAGACATAGGAGATAAGATAAAATTACACATGACCCGTTGTATTTTGTGCTATAGATGTACCTATGTGGCTGATCAACTTACTGATGGTAGATGCCACGGCATCATCAACAGAGGAGACCATGCAGAAATCTCTACCTACATCCAAAAAGCTGTGGATAATGATTTTTCAGGCAATATGATAGATGTATGCCCTGTGGGTGCATTGACAGACAAAACATTTAGATTCAAATCTAGGGTATGGTTTACTAAACCTCTTGATGCTCATAGAGACTGTGATAAATGCTGTGGTAAAGCTACACTTTATACCTGGGGAGGTGAAATTCTCCGAGTCAGTGCTCGAAAAGATGAATATAATGAAGTGGAAGATTTTATCTGCAATACTTGCCGATTTGATAAAAAAGAAATGACCGACTGGAAAATTGAGGGACCTCGAAAATTTTCTAAGTATTCTGTGATTAATCAAAACAATTATACTACTGCCATGAAAAGCGTAGAAATAGATACTCCTGATACTCGATTATTTACGGGTAGAGAAGAAGACAGAAAAGCGATAAGCATGATCAATCCTATTTAATCTTTATTGAAAGTACATAAACATATTTAACAAATGGAAACCACCCTCATAATAAAATTGATATTGATAGTAGTGATCTTTGGTATCACAATGCTTATAGCCTTATATTCTACCTTTGCAGAACGTGTTTTGGCGGGCTATTTTCAAGATCGTCTTGGCCCAAATAGAGCTGGTCCAGGAGGACTCCTTCAGCCATTGGCAGATGGTGTAAAGATGTTTACGAAAGAAGATTTTATCCCTAATACACCCAATAAGTTTTTGTTTATACTAGGTCCAGGTATAGCCATGACAGCAGCCTTAATGACA
>JBIKJU010000077.1:0-8800 GCA_044360745.1 Chitinophagales bacterium | reverse complement strand
ACCGTTGTTCTTGTTGGTTTTACATCCTTGAAATATTGCTCATAAATTTTATTGTAGGCAACAAAATCTCTTTTCATATTTGTCAAAAATACAGTGACGTCTACTATCTTATCCCATCCACTTCCTCCTTCCTCAAGAGCTATTTTTACATTTTGAAAAACTGCGTGTACTTGCTCTTCAAAATTGAAAGTGATATAGTTGCCGTATTTATCTAAAGTGAGCCCTGGTATTTGGTCTGTTCCAGCTTGTCGAGGCCCTATACCGCTCACAAAAAGGATGTTGCCAACTTGCTTAGTCATAGGATATAGCCCCATAGGTTTTGGTAAATTTTCGCTCATAGTTTTTTATTTAGTCTTAATGAATATATTTTTTGCTTCTGTAAAAAATCGCATAGCTTCCCATCCTCCTTCTCTTCCCACACCTGAATTTTTGATTCCGCCAAAAGGAGTGCGGAGGTCGCGTTCCATCCAACTATTTATCCATACTATACCACATTCTAACTGTTCTGCGATATTATTGGCACGCTGAATATCATTTGTCCATACTGAGGCTGCTAGGCCGTATTGCACATGATTAGCCATCATCAATACCTCTTCTTCATTTTCGAATGGTGCTATACTCACTACTGGCCCGAAAATCTCTTCTGTATTTGTTCTGCACTTGTAGTCTAGTCCAGCTATCACAGTTGGAGCTATAAAAAGCCCATTTTCGCATCTACCATTTACTTTTATTGGTCCACCGCCAGCTAAAATTTCTCCACCTTCTTCTTGAGAAAGTTTGATATAGCTCAAAACTTTTGCATATTGAAGTTGGGAAACGATAGCTCCTACTTGAGTTTCAGGCCTATTTGGGTCACCTACATTTAGTTGTTTCAAGGCTTCCACAAATTTTCCCACAAAAGTTTTGTATATACTTTTTTGAATAAAAATACGTGATCCACAAAGACAAATTTGACCTTGATTGCTAAACGATGAGCGAACCGTAGTTTTCACTGCTTCATCTATATCGCAATCTTCAAAAATAATAATAGGATTTTTGCCACCAAGCTCAAGAGATAGTTTTTTAAATATAGGAGCTGCTACGCTAGCTATGTCTTGACCTGCGCGCGTGCTACCAGTAAATGATATGGCTTTTATTTTTGGATGTGCTACAATAAGTTTTCCGGTTTCTACTCCACCATGTAGGATGTTGAGCACTCCTTTAGGGAAACTTATTTTCTCTAACACTTTTGAAAGTAAAAATGCTGTATAAGGTGTCACATCTGATGGTTTGCCGATTACACAGTTTCCAGCGGCAAGAGCAGGTGCAATTTTCCAACTAAACAAATAAAGGGGTAGGTTCCATGGAGATATACAGCCTACCACACCTATAGGTTGGCGGAGTGTATAGTTGATTCCTTTGCCAGGAGTAAAGTGCGACTCAGAAGAAAAGTGAAGCGCAGCTGCGGCAAAAAATCGGAAATTGCTTATAGCTCTTGGGATGTCGACTGTTCGGGTGACTGAAATAGGTTTTCCTGTGTCTAGTGATTCGGCTTGTGCAAATTCTTCAAATTGTTCTTCAATACCATCAGCAATTTTATTAATCCATTTTGATCTTTCTTCTAAGGGTAAGTTTCTCCAAGTTGGATATGCTAAAGATGACGCATTCACAGCACTTTCTAGGCTACTCTGATGACTATTAGGGATTTCACTAAAGATGGTATTTGTAGCTGGGTCTACTACAGATATTACATCTGTTTGAACAATTTGTTCAAATTCACCGTTTATGTAATTAAGAATTTTTCTCATTAATGATGTTGTAACATTGTTATGTTTGAATTCGAAACCCAAAATATAAAAAATGGCAGTTATTACAGCAAACGATCAAAATTTTGAGCAAATATTAAGTGAAAATCCCAAAGTGGTAGTGAAATTTTATGCCGACTGGTGTGGATCATGTAAGCTTTTTACACCTAAGTTTAAACGCATTTCGAATGATGAGCAATTTTCAGATGTGTGCTTTGTAGAAATCAATGCAGAGGAAAATGAAATCACACGCAAACGAGCAAAAGTTGACAATTTACCCTTTATGGCTACTTTTAAAAATGGAGAACTTTTTGAGGGGAGTGCTACATCCTTAGAAAATGTAGTGATAGATATGATTAATAAACTTTAAGCACATGCAGATTGCGATAATTAAGTCTTTGACTGAGAACTTTTCGTTGGTACAACTCAAAGCTGCTGAAGAAGCTATGTATGATGAACGAACTCCAGAAATAATAGTAGAAGGGAAGGATGAAGGAGAGAAATTGACACACATTCTTGCTACTATTCACATATTGGAAGATATGGAAAAAAGTGGCTGTGATCACCGTACTGCCCTCCGAAATTATACACAGAGGGTTCGCAATTCTATATCTTAGTATTTGTAAAAAGGAAAAGGGCAGCTAATGCTACCCTTTTTTGTTAAAATTCAATCTTATGGATTAGTGCGATGCCAAATAGTCAGCTATCCCGTCATGAGTAGCTTTTAGTCCATCATTGCCAGACTTCCAGTTGGCTGGGCAAACTTCGCCTTTGGTTTCTAAGAAAATCAACGAATCTACCATTCTCAAAGCCTCGTCAATATTTCTTCCAAGTGGTAAGTGATTTACCAATTGATGCATCACTATACCTTCTTTGTTAATCAAGAAAAGACCTCTGTAAGCGATCAACTCTGCTGTAGCTTGCATTTGATTATCTTCGTCATAAAAGTATTCACCGTTTAGTACATCATAATTAGCAGAAATAGTTTTGTTAGTATCCGCTACTATTGGGTAAGTTACACCCTCTATTCCTCCTTTGCTTTTTGGAAGCTGAAGCCATCCCCAGTGAGACTGTTCTGTGTCTGTAGATACAGCTACTATCGCTGTGTCTCTTTTTTCAAACTCTGCTAGTTTTTCCTGAAAAGCGTGAAGCTCTGTAGGACAAACAAACGTAAAGTCTTTTGGATAGAAAAATAAGATCACATACTTTTTCCCAAGGTACTGATCTAATGAGAAATTTTCAACAATTTCTTCACCGTTTACCACGGCATTTGCCTTAAATGAAGGCGCTTTTTTTCCAACTAATACTGCCATATTTTTATTTTTTTAATTAAGTGTAAAGTTAAACGTTGTTTTTATAAAAGTTGTTTAAAAAACCAAAAAGATTAATTTCAAAAAATATTTCGCCCCTAACCTAAAAAAATGACTATGCGTCAGTACCTTTTTTTCTTCACTTTGTTGTTGACTATTACAGCGTTTTCACAAGAATCACCATACTTAGAGATAAAAGGTGTGTCTATAAATAGCAAATTGCCTGAGATGAGCCCAACTATTTATAAGAATGGAGTAGTATATGCTACTACTGATGGCACTACAGATAAAAAAGGAAATGCCTATACAGATTTATATTTTGCTAGGGCTGATAGCAGCAATGAAAATTGGACTAAGTTGAGACTCCTAAAGGGTAAAGTGAATGAGCTTTTTCATGAGGCAGCAGTCACATTTTTAAGTAGAAAAAGAATGCTTTTTACACGAAATAGCATTTATAAAGGCAAAAAAAAGATAACTAAAAAGAATGTATTGAAGCTAGATATTTTCGAAGCCGAACTCAATAATGAAGGTGAGTGGGTAGGCGTAAAACCTTTTCAGTGGAATAATGCTCAGTATTCGGTAGGTCACCCTACTTGGAGTGCAAGAGAAAAACGTCTTTATTTTGCATCTGATATGCCCGGAGGTAAAGGTGGCATTGATATTTATTTTTCTAAATGGGATGGAGAAAATTGGTCGGAGCCAAAAAATATGGGATCGAGCGTGAACACTGATGCTGATGAAATGTTTCCGTGTATAGCCCCTAATCAGTCGCTTTATTTTTCGTCATCACGTGCAGGAGGACTTGGAGGATTAGATTTTTATGTGTTGGAAAGAGATACAATTAATAATCAATGGACAGAAACTATCACTCAACTTCAAGATGGCATGAACAGTTCGAATGATGATTTTGGAGTAGCATTTTATGATGATATGAAGTCGGGATTTTTTACATCAGACAGGTCGGGTGGAAAAGGAAGCGATGATATATACTTTTTTAAATGGATAGTGCCCGAAATACCTGAAGTCATTAATACAATGATTGATGCGCGATTTGAAGTTAGAAACCTAACAACGAATGAGCCATTAACCAATGCAAAATTGACGTTAAGGGATGAAAAGAGCGATAGCCTATTGTTTGTTTTTAGTGACGAAAATGGAGTTGTAAATGTTTTGCTTGATAGTACAAGGCAGTACCAAATAGTAGCCGAAAAAGATAGCTTTTTAAAGAAAAAAATAGAAGCATTTGTGCCTACTAAAGCTACCACTGCTATTGGTCTTATGAAAATAGAAGTCAATAAATCGTATGAGGTGAAAAATATATTTTATGACTTGGACAAAGCCGAAGTTCGCGAAGATGCTAAGGCCAATCTAAAAGTGGTGATTGATATGCTAAAAGACAACCCAGATGTAAAAATAGAACTCAGTTCTCATACCGATAGCAGAGGGAGTGATGCATATAACCTAGATTTATCAGATAGGAGAGCGAAAGCGGTAGCTGCTTACATCGTTTCACAAGGCATAGCTGAGGATAGGGTAGTGGGCAAAGGCTATGGGGAAACTCAACTCAAAAATAAATGCAAAAACGCAGTTAAATGCACCGAAGAAGAACATGAACAAAACAGACGTACGGAGTTTAAGGTGTTGGGGGATAAGAAGAAGTGAAATCAATGATTTTGATTACTAGCATTTAAGATTTCATCTTCAATATTTATTATAAAATCATTAAAATATTCTTTCAATTTTAAATTTGCATTGTTAAATACGCTCCAGCAATCAATGTCTGCATTTGCTTCAAATTCATAATCTCTTCTGAAGGAGTCTATTTGTTTTATTAGCTTATTATTTTTATCAAAAATCTTTAGATCAGTTAGCTCAATGGCTACAATACCGCCAGTTTTAAAACCAGTTGATGCAAAAGGACCTATTATAAATGCAGCTGCTAATGCTTGATCTGAATATTCCTCAATGCTAAAAAAGCATCTTAGGTTTCCAGTCATGTAATAATCTGCACTGTCTTTATTGTTTAGTGCAACAGATTTAAATGTTTTTCTCTGGCGTAAGTGATCTATAAGTTGGTTTGTTATCTGTTTGTTTACGGGTTCTTTATGATAATGAAACTCAGAGTTTATACAAATATGTTGTTTGTTTACTCTACAATTTCTAGTCTTTTCAAACAAAATCAAGTTTTCTTTTACCTCCTTTCTTTTATCTTCAAATTCTATAATTGTAAAATTTAAGCTTTTAAGATTGTAATTTGAGGATTGCGCCATGTTATCCGTGGCGTATTTTATAGGTTTATTGATTACGCAAGAGCTAAAAAGGATTAATGAAAATACTGCTATTAGGGTTAATCTCATAAATGAATGTTTAGTATTAAACTATCACACCTCCCTCTTTTAATTTTTCTGTTTGTTCAGCAAGAGCCAGCTGGTCTATCATATCGCCTATGTAGCCTTCCATAAATGAGTCAAGATTGTAAACAGACATATTTATTCTGTGGTCTGTGATTCTTCCTTGTGGGTAGTTGTAGGTTCTTATTTTTGCCGATCTGTCTCCTGTTGATACGAGCGTTTTTCTTCTCGAAGCTATCTCGTCTTCATGTTTGCGCACTGCCGCTTCGAAAATTCTGGTTTTGAGCATGGTCATGGCTCTATCTCTGTTTTTGTGCTGCGAACGCTCTGCCTGACATGCTACCACAGTGCCTGTCGGTAAGTGCGTGAGCCTTACTGCCGACTCTGTTCTGTTGACGTGCTGTCCACCTGCTCCTGATGCTCTAAAAACATCCATTTTGATATCTGCTTCATTGATGTCTACATCTACTTCATCTGCTTCAGGTAATACAGCTACAGATGCCGCAGAAGTATGTACTCGGCCCTTCGTTTCTGTTTCAGGTATACGCTGCACACGGTGCACGCCCGACTCAAATTTGAGTTTGCCATACACATTTTCACCCTTCACTTCCAGCATTACTTCTTTAAATCCACCTGCTGTGCCGTCATTAGAGTCTACCAAAGTCACCTCCCAACCTAGTGACTCGCAGTATCGAGTATACATTCTGCATAAATCGCCAACAAATATAGAGGCTTCATCTCCCCCAGTTCCTGCTCTTAGCTCTATCATTACATTTCGTTCATCTTCTGCTTCTTTAGGCACCAAAAGCGATTTCAGCTCCTCTTCAAATTTCAACCGTTCTCCATCTTGAAAAACTAAATCAGCTTTAGCCATATCTCGAAACTCTTCGTCTGACTCGTTTTCTAGAATTTGTTTGTTGGTATCTATGTTCGATAAAACAGACAGGTATTGATCGTAAACATTTATAATGGTTTCAAGCTCTTTGTATTCTTTGTTGAGTTGTTTATACCGCTTCATGTCAGACATAATAGCAGGGTCAGAAATCATTTTTCCCACTTCTATATATCTTCCTCTTAAATTTTCTATTTGTTCAAACATGGCCATTTCTAAATGCAGCGCGAAGTTAAAAAAATGTCACAAAAGTATTAGGTTTTTGTGCGTTTTTTCAGAGGAGTAGAGTATATTAAGGTATCAATATTCTTTTAAAACGGATTAGCTGTATATATCTAAACCATTCTTATAAAAAAAGCCCCTTGCAAAAACAAGAGGCTTTATGAAAAAGGTGAAATACGATTATTTTGTAATCACAAATTTAGAACTGATAGATTTTTCAGTATTTCCAATATGTAGATTATAAAAACCATTTGTCAATTTGTTTAAGCTGATAGAATGGTTTGTTCTAGCTGACCAATCTACTTTTTCTGTATAAACTACTCTACCTACTGCATCAGTAATAGTCAAATCACCATTTACTCTTTCAGTGGCGTTGATGTCTAAACGAAGAACATCAGAAGCTGGATTAGGGTAAGCTTTGATACTTGCATCGAAAGCTTTTATAGTTGCTATACTATTAGCAGCAGGGCGGCATACATCACCTTGATTGATAACATCTAAAGATAAAGAGAAAGGAGTATTGCTACCAAATTGAGCTAACTCTTCTAATCTAAAAACAGTATCACCATCAAAACCCACTAGAGGTACTGGAGCTCCTCTCAAAGATATAGAACCATAAAGCGTAAGTGGATAATTTCCTACAGGATCTGATGTAGTTCCAAAAACTCTTGCACAACCTCCATTGCCTGGCTTAAAATTGCCATTAGTTGGATTAGTATTGTAACTGATCCCAGATGGAAACCCAGAAATTGAATCTATAACTAAAGAATCAACAAATAGGGTAAATGGAAAAGGAATGGGAGCTATATCTTGTACATTGATACTTGCTGGGATTTTAAACTGTAAAACTTGATCGTATGCCACGGTTCTAATTACACATGGTAGTGTATCAGGGCCGAAAAATTGACCTTGAGGTACTTGAGTAGTGTCAGGGGTGCATTGAGCAAAAGAGAATACATTAACTAAAAAAGCAAATGCAATTAAAGAGGCTAGTTTTTTCATGTTGAGTTGAGTTTTTTATAAATAATGATTAAAGATAATAATTAATTTAATTTCCCAACCATATCGAGAGGATTTACCCACTGATCAAATTGCTCTGACGTAAGATATCCAAGCTCTATGGCGGTTTCTTTTAAAGTTTGCCCTTTTTTGTGTGCCGTTTGGGCTATTTCCGCAGCTTTATAATATCCTATGTGAGGATTTAAAGATGTCACAAGCATCAAAGAGTTGTTGAGGTTAGATTGGATATTTTCATGAATTGGCTCTATCCCTTTTGCGCATTTTTCATTAAATGACACACACACATCACCAATCAAACGAGCCGAATGCAAAAAGTTATAAATCATCATAGGTTTAAAAACATTGAGTTCGAAGTGTCCAGTAGCACCACCGATGTTGATGGCTACATCATTTCCCAATACTTGTGCTGCTGCCATAGTCATCGCTTCGCATTGGGTAGGATTTACTTTACCTGGCATTATAGAAGAGCCAGGTTCATTATCTGGTATAGAAATTTCACCAATTCCACAGCGAGGACCGGAGGCGAGTAGTCGTATATCATTTGCGATTTTCATAAGCGAGCAAGCGACAGTTTTGAGTGCGCCATGGGCTTCTACAATGGCATCATGTGCTGCTAAAGCTTCAAACTTGTTTTCAGCAGTAATAAATGGTAAGTCAGTGAGTGAAGCTATTTGTTTAGCTACATTTTCAGAATAGTTTGGTGGGGTATTAATTCCAGTGCCTACTGCTGTTCCGCCTAGTGCTAACTCTGATAAGTGCGCTAGGGTGTTTTTAATAGCTTTAAGGCCGTGGTTAAGTTGAGAGACATATCCTGATAGTTCTTGGCCTAAAGTGAGAGGTGTAGCATCCATAAGGTGAGTGCGGCCTATTTTTACTATCTGCATATATTCTTTTGATTTAGCTGCGAGAGTATCTCTTAGCGCCTCTATTCCTGGAATAGTAGTTTCGATCAAAATTTTATAAGCAGCTATGTGCATTGCCGTAGGAAAAGTATCATTTGATGATTGCGATTTATTGACATCATCATTGGGGTTGAGATGTTTTTTTTCATCAGTCAATAGGCCACCCATCAATACATGTGCTCTGTAGGCTACCACTTCGTTTACATTCATATTCGATTGAGTGCCAGAGCCAGTTTGCCAGACTACGAGTGGAAATTGGTCGTCTAATTTTCCAGCTAAGATTTCATCACATACTTGACCGATGATATCACATTTTTCT
>JBIKJU010000076.1:0-8802 GCA_044360745.1 Chitinophagales bacterium | reverse complement strand
AGCCTTCTATTTTTATAACAATGATAGTAATTGGATTTTTGGGATGGACGGGTATCGCCAAATACGTGAGAGCTGAACTCCTCAAGGTACGCAGTTTGGAGTTTATAGAAGCTGCTCAAGCGATGGGATTGTCAGAATCAAGGATTATTTTTAAGCATGCAATTCCAAATTCATTGACATCAGTACTTATTACTATTGCTTTTGGTATTGCAGGGGCTATTCTTACCGAGTCTAGTTTATCGTTTTTGGGTATAGGAGTAGCACCAGAGCAGGTAACTTGGGGTAGTTTATTATCAGCCTCTAGGTCAGATGTTTCTGCTTGGTGGTTAGCTATTTTCCCGGGCTTTGCTATCTTCATCACTGTTACCATCTTCAATCTGATAGGAGAGGGGCTTACTGATGCGCTTGACCCTAGGATGAAGCAATAGTAGAGTTTGGTGAGTCTTTTGAGATTATGATCAGATTAGTAGCTGATTACTTATTTGATTCTAAAACTAGATTTAAGAATGTTGGACTATATTTTTCCGTCACTTCATATAAGTTCACTAAAGAGAAATCTCAGCTAACGATCCTGACGAAAACATATGCGAGAGACTTCTCACTCATACACAAAATCCCCACCAGTTAGAAATTACGGAATAGAAGTTGTAGAACGAAAAGTATGAGCTTATCTTTCTTATCTCTAAGTGCGAAAAAAGCTTGTCATTTCGAAGTAATAATACAATTAGATTTTACCATAAATTATGGCTGTCAAGTCTAAATTGCAAAGTCTTTTAGTCTATTTCTTAACGATCATCTTAAACCCAGTACCGTGGATGTTTAGTATTTCAACTGATGAGTCGTCTTTTAGGTATTTTCTGAGTTTGGCAATGTATACATCCATGCTTCTTCCTGCAAAGTAACTATCTGTTCCCCAAACTGTATTTAAGGCTTTTTCTCTTTCTAATACTTTATCTTGGTATAGTGCCAACATTTTTAAAAGCTCTGATTCTTTAGTAGTGAGTTTTGTTTCTCCATTTTTTGATTTTAAAATTCGAGTTGCGTTATTAAAGTCAAAAATGCCAATTTTAAAATCATCTTGTGTGTTGACTTCCTCTTTAGGTATTCTTTTAAAAATGTTGTCCATTCTGAGAAGTAACTCTTCCATGCTAAATGGTTTAGTCATATAATCATCAGCCCCTATTTTTAACCCTTCAATAGCATCCTCTTTCATAGCTTTTGCTGTTAAAAACATAATAGGGACTTGAGTATTAATTCGTCTGATGTCTTTAGCTAAAGTAAAACCATCTTTTTTTGGCATCATCACATCTAGTATGCACATGTCAAATTTCCCTGCCTTAAATTCTGTCAAACCTTCTTCTCCATTTCTTTTGAGTGTGACTTCATAGTTTTTTAGTTCAAGAGAATCTTGGAGTAAATTTCCTAAATTATTATCGTCTTCTACGAGTAGTATTTTCTTTTTAGTCATATTGTTAAATTTTATGTTTGTTAAAATAATGGCTTTTTGACCAAATTGTTGTATTCGCGTTTAATGAATTAGGAATCCTTAACAGAATTAAAGTCTAAATCTACAATTAAGGTTAAATCAAACGCTAGTTTGTCTTTTTTAATGGCAAAGACACAGTAAAAGTACTCCCTTTGTTAACCTCACTTTCGAGATTTATTTTGGCTTGGTGAGCATCTAAAATCACTTTTACGTAGCTAAGTCCTAACCCAAATCCTTTTACATTATGGATATTGCCAGTAGGTACTCTATAAAATTTCTCGAATACCATTTTTTGATTTTCTCTAGATATCCCTATACCATTATCTTTCACAGTTATTTCTACACCTTTTGAGGTAGATTTTATATTCACTATGATACTTAAATCTCTTTCACTTTTATATTTTATTGCGTTTTCTATGATGTTGTAAAAGCAATTGGTAAGGTGAAACAAATCTCCTTCTATCTTTGCTTTAGTAGCATTTGTGTTGAGTACAATGTTGCCATTCTCATTTTCTACCCTAAATTTCAATGACTCTACAATGTCTTCTAAAAGGTCATTAATATCAATAGATTCTAGTTTTAACTTAAACTCGCCCCTGTCAAATCTAGCAGCTTGAAGTACATTTTCTATATGACCACTTAGCCGTTTATTTTCTTCTTCAATCATCACCGCATATTTCGCTATTTTATCAGGATGTTCTATGATAGATTTTTCTTTTAGCATTTGGCTAGCAAGTGAAATAGTAGCTACTGGAGTTTTGAATTCATGAGTCATATTATTGATAAAATCATTTTTCAAAAGGTCAATTTTCTTTTGTCTAAAAATGATATAGAATGCTGCTCCAAAAGAAGCTATAATGATTAAAATGAAAGCCAATGTAGTGACGATGATAAACCACATCGACTTTAAAATGAAATTCGTTTTGCCAGGAAAATGAAGCACTAAAATTCCTGTATTTTTATAAATATCATTAGCAAAAAGTGGAATTGAGTAAAAATGCGATAACTGCGAGCGTTTTGATTTTTGAAGAGTGCCAAATATTTTATCTTCTGAGAAGTTATCAAAAACGGCATATTCAAAAGGGATATCTATGCCTACATGATGCAATTTAGCTGTTAGTGTGTTTAAAATTAAATTTGAGTCTACACGTTCTACAAGGCATTTGTCATCAAGCATAAATTTAACTGCCAATTCTTGAAAAAAATTATTGTATTTTTTAAATTGAGTTTCTATTAATTTGCGCTCACGTTCATTAGGGTCTTCTATGATATTTTTGTCTAAAATTTGACGTTGAATTTGGTCTGCTTTTTCTTGAAGAAATGTAACCGAGCCAAAAAATCTAGCCACGAAACCACCTGTGGTGTCATTAAAACCAAATTTCATAGCCTGTTGACCAACAGAATCAAGCATAGTAAAGTTGTTGTCAAAAGCTCTAATGGCTTTTATGGTATCAAACATCATATTTACAGGATTTTTGATACTATTATGGTCGGAGCCACTTAGATAGTTTTCAGCTTCATTGAGCTCCATATCTCGAGTTGCTTCATTGAGAGCTAGGTATACTTCTTGGTCGAATCTATCTTCATAAAGTTTATAACTCGACTGCACCCAATTTATTTGAATGATCATAAGACCAAGTAGCGCTATTGCTACGGCAATGAGAATGACTCTAATGAGGTTTGGATTCATTTGTTGATATATTTTTCAAAGGTAAGCTAATTGTGATGAGATATGGAAACCTAAACAAATTTTTTCTAAATATATGTTACCATTCACTTATATCTATTCTTGAACTTGGTTCACAGTCTTGAGATACAAAGTTATTTTCCAAATATTTGAAATGAGCAGTGATAGCTATCATGGCTGCGTTGTCTGTGCAGTATTCAAAACTAGGGATGTGAGTTTTCCAGTTTTTTCGTTTACCGAGGTCTTCAAATTTTTGGCGCAAATAAGAGTTGGCGGATACTCCTCCCGCTAAAGAAATTTCTTTAATATTGAGTTGAATACATGCCGCTTCTAACTTTTCTATTAAAGTCTCTACGAGTGTGTGTTGAACAGAAGCACAAATATCGTTTATGTTTTCGTCTAAAAATGATGGGTTGTTTTTATTTTCTTTTTGAAGAAAGTACATGACTGATGTTTTGATACCACTAAAACTAAAATCAAAATCGGGCACTTTAGATTTTGGAAACTTAAATTTGGTATGGTCGCCAAATTTAGACAAGCGATCTATTTCTGCACCTGCTGGATAGCTTAATCCTAAGAGTTTACCTACTTTGTCAAAAGCTTCACCCGCAGCGTCATCTATAGTTTTACCTATTATTTCCATTTTGGATGGACTTTTCACTAATACTATTTGAGTATGGCCTCCTGATACTGTGAGGCAGATATGCGGGAATGAAGGTTGGTTATCTATAAAATTTGCGAGCACGTGAGCTTGCATGTGATGAACAGCTATTAAAGGTTTATGGATAGCGAGCGCTAAAGCTTTGGCAAAGGTGACCCCAACCATCAAAGAGCCAATGAGTCCTGGCCCTTTTGTGAAGGCAATGGCATCTAAATCCGATAAAGATAAAGCAGCTTTTTCGAGTGCTGCATTTACTACTGGAATAATAAGTTTGGTATGTTCCCTTGAGGCTAATTCCGGTACTATACCACCCCAATCTTTGTGAATAAGTTGAGCTGTGGCAATATTGGCAAGAATTTTGCCGTTTTTGACAATTGCAGCAGAAGTATCATCGCAGGAGGTTTCTATAGCTAAAATTATAGGCATTTGGCAAATATGTATATTTTGTGCACGTAAAGCAAATACTTGAAAAAAGCATTTTACATATTATCATCTCTTATTGCACTATTTGTGGTGTTGACTTTGCTTTTATCTTTTTTAGTTAGAATATCCAAAGTCCAAGATTATATTGTAAAAAAAATTACTGCCTACGTATCAAGTCAAACTAAAGCTAAGGTTTCTATAGGATCATTTGATTGGAATATGTTTGATGACCTTAGAATAAAGAACTTCTACTTGGGTGATAAAAATGGCGATACTTTGCTGTATGTGGATGAGTTTTTTGTTGATTTTAAAATGTGGAGCTTATTGAACAAAGAAGTTCGTTTGAATGAGTTTATATTGAAAGATTCAAAAATTTTTCTTTCTAAAAACGAACAGGGTGAATTTAATTTTGCTCACTTATTATCTAAAAATGAAAGTAAAACAAAGTCGAAGAAATTTGACTGGGTAGCAGAGGTTGGTGATTTTAAATTATATAATACTTCTCTAGTTTTTGATGACAAAAAGTCTAAGTCTAGAATGAGTATTGCTATTCCCTCTTTCATTACTTATCTAAAAACTTTAGATATAGATAAGCAACAAATTTTTGTAAATTCTATAGATATCACTTCCCCTCAAATTCGTTTTGAGCAATATGATAGTACTCGAATAAAATCTCCCTCTGAAGCATTCAAATCTTTTATTCCTAAAGGTATGCAGCTAGGGTGGAACGTATTAAATATTGAGAATGGGACCTTGTTTTTTGATAACTCAAGGGAAGCTAAAAAAGATACATCGGTTATGGACTTTAATCATTTAAAGTTTAAGGAAGTAGATGTAATACTAAAAAATGGAATAGTACTTTCCGATTCTATATTTTCTGTTATTCACAACATTCACCTCAAAGAGAAGTCAGGTTTTGAAATATCTACAGCCACCACTCATTTGAGTGTAACACCTAGGGCTATAGTATGTGATAAATTACAGCTTGCTACTCCAAATTCAATTTTAGCAAACAAACTAGCTTTGAGATATGATGGTTTTGAAGACTTTGATGATTTTATTAATAAAGTAGTTTTAGATGTAAATTTATTAAACTCTCATCTTTCTTTTAAAGACTTTGAGTTTTTTAGCAAAGGAGTAAGAAAAGTAGCCCATAATGTTTTAAATATAGATGGTCAAATCAAGGGACGCATAAGTAGGTTAGAGGGTAAGGAAATTAAACTTGCAACAGGGAAGACAACAACACTAATGGGTAGTTTTTATGCAACTGGTTTGCCTAAGCTATCTGAAACATTTTTGACCGTAAGACTTGAAGAATTTATAGGATCTGTAAGTGACCTTAAAAGTTTTGCGCCACATATCAAACTTCCCGATAATACACATCGGCTAGGTCTAATAAAATTTAATGGTGGAATTGACGGCTTTCTCTCTGATTTTGTGGCTAGGGGAAATATTTTTACAGCATTAGGAAGTGCTAGCTCAGACCTAAATCTTAAGTATGATTTTAAAACTGGAGAGAGCTTGTATTCCGGCAATCTTAATTTAAAGTCTTTTGATTTAGCGACTTGGTTTGGAGATACCTTGTTGGGTAGGGTAAGTTTTGTAGCTGATGTAAGAGGTAAGGGATTTCAGCTAAACGATTTGAATACAAAAATTACAGGAAACATTAATCTTTTTGAGTTTAAGAAATATCAGTATCAAGATTTGACTGTGAATGGTACAGTGAGAGGGAGATCTTTTGAAGGGGAATTGGAGATTAGAGATCCTAATGTTGATATTGTTTTTAGTGGTCTAGCAGATTTGGGTCAATCTATTCCGAGATATAAGTTTCATGCAGTAGTTAATAATGTATCATTGAAAGATTTAAAAATTTCAAACCAAAATTTAGCATTGAAAGGAGAGGTAGATGCTGACTTTTCTGGAAAAAATATAGATGATTTAGAGGGATTACTCACGTTGAATAATGCTTATCTTACACGAAACGAAGAAAGCTATTTTATAAAAGAAACAACTATAGAGGCAAATGAAATTGGTAATGGAAAAAAGAAAATTAAAATAGATTCTGACAATTTGGAAGCAGAAGTAAAGGGTAGATTTTCATTAATGGTATTGCCAAAGTTGATTAAAAACAAATTTAATAGTGCTATTTATTTGCAAAAAGATACAAATGTGTATCCACTTCAAGATTTTACTTTTGATGTTAGAATATACGATAGTTTATCTTTTTTGAAATTTATAGACCCCAAAATACAACTCATCAGAAACTCCTTTGTAAGAGGATATGCTAATACTGCCAGTAACGTGTTAGATGTTTCGAGTAATATCCCAGAGTTAATTTATAACAACATTAAATTAAGAAATGTAAGCTTGAAAGCCAATGTAGATAAGAATTCTACTAAAGCTAAATTTGATGTAGATAAAATTGTTTTGAAAGATAGTGTGTTTGTAGATACTTTTACGGTTTCTCTCCATGATATTGAAAAAGGCTACGCTGTAGAATTGTTTGGAAAAGATAAGAAGGGATTAAATAGACTGTCTTCAACAATAAATCTATACCCTTCGCTAAATTTTTTGAATGTAAAGTTTGAAAATACTAATGCTTTGATAGGTGGCAAAAATTGGGACATGACTGCGTCAAACAATCTTAGAGTAGGTAAGAAAAGAATTGATCTTAAAGATTTTCGTTTTACTTCAGGAGATCAGCAAATTAGTCTTCAAAGTTATATGCTACATGATACAGTCAATTGTCTTCAAGTAAAAGTATCTAATACATCCTTAAATAGTTTTTTGGCTATTTATAATACCAAATTAAACGAAGTTTATGCAGACCTTGATGGAGAGTTTGATGTTATTAATGTTTTTGGCAAGAAACTGTTTTTAGGTAATTTAGTTTTAGCTGATTTAAGACTTGGTAAAATTGTATTAGGTAATTTGAAATTAAATGCTGAGTTAAATACTGCAAAAAATCAGATTGATATCATTGGAGGTCTTGATGGTATGAAAAATCTTATTGACATCAAAGGGTTTTATAGTCTTGGGAAAGATCAGAATTTAGATATTCAGGCTGAAGTCATAAAAGGAGATTTAGAATTTCTAAATCATAGTTTTTTTGATCGGTATGTTCAAAATGTAGATGGTAAATTTAAAGGAAACTTACATGTTTTTGGGCCAGTAAAAAAGCTGCGCTTAGGAGGTGATATTTTGATAGATAAAGCTGATGTAACTGTGAGTTATTTAAAAACTAGGTATCGAATAGAGAATGAGGAAATATCAATTAATCCAAGAGGATATATTGATATTGGTCAAGTAAGATTAAATGATATTAAAAACAATGAAGCCATTGGGAAAGGTAGGATTTATCATGAGCATTTAAAGCGCTTTACATTAGAGTTAAGTGTGTCTACTCAGAATATGCAGTTTTTAAACACTACAGCAAAAGATAACCGCGTCTTTTATGGAACAATTTTTGGAAGCGGCACTGTTATTTTTACAGGTACAGTACCTCAAGTGGATATTAGAGCCTATGCTAAAATGAGTGAAGGGACTCATGTATATATTCCTATTAATAGTTCCTACGAAGTTAATGGATATTCATTTTATAAGTTTACCAATAAGCGACTAGATTCATTCAGAGCAATCGGAAAAACTGATAAGATTTTTACTAAAGGAGTTAATTTTACAGTAGATGTGGATGTTACTCCGGAAGCTGAGTTAGATATTATACTCGATCAATCATCAGGTGATATTTTGAGCAGTAGAGGAGAAGGCAACCTAAAAATTGATGTTAAACGAAATGGCGATTTTGGGATATATGGTTTGTATGAGATTAATGATGGTAGCTATCTATTTACATTGCAGAATATCGTTAACAAACGATTTAAATTAAATAAAGGAGGTAGTATAGCATTTAATGGGGATCTTAGAAAAGCACAAGTAAATGCAGATGCTATTTATCAAGTTCGATCATCTCCCTATGATTTACTTTATGATCCACAGCAATCAAATGTCTTATCTTCCGAAGTTGAGCAGCGAGCTAAAAATAGAATGCTAATACGACTAATGCTTAAATTAAAAGGTGTTCTAGAAAATCCAACAGTTTCATTTGACATTGAGCCACAAGACGCAGACCCAAGTATTAAAGCATTACTTGATGGTAAGTTGCAGGTAGTAAGAGGTACAGAATCAGAGCTTAATCGTCAGGTTTTTGGACTCTTAGTTTTAAATAGATTTTTACCAGTAGGCGCTGCCGTAAATAATACGAATGCTTCTCTTATAGGTGGAGGAGTTACAAATACTGTTAGCGAATTTTTGTCTACGCAATTATCAATCTATGCCAGTAGTTTTTTAGAAAGTATTAATCTAAAAGATTTAGATTTGAATGTGAATTTTAGGCAGTATGACCAGCAAAGCAACAACATCAATACACAAATATCTCAAACTCAGTTTGATACTAGAAGGGAGTTGCAACTAGCTTTAACAAAACGGTTTTTAAACAATCGATTGTCAATAAATGTAGGAGGAAATGTGGATTTTGGCGATAGATAT
>JBIKJU010000306.1:0-2552 GCA_044360745.1 Chitinophagales bacterium | reverse complement strand
TTTTAGAGTCTGCCAAAATCAAAGATAAAATGTTTGAGTTTGAGCATGATTTATGGACGTATTAATCAATAATTTTAATTTATAAACTTAACGGCTCAAGCAATTGAGCCGTTAGTTTTTTATAGATAAATTTCAGAAGTAAAAAATGAAAATTACACAATTGCCGAAAGACAAAAGCTCCAATTTCAAGATGGTGATTAAAACACTTTTTGGAATGGAACAGTTAGTAGAGGAAGAGCTTAGACAATTGGGGGCAGAAAACATTGAATCTCACAGCAGAGCCTTGTCGTTTGAGGGGAATCTGGGAGTGATGTATAAAGCTAATTTACTTATCAGAACTGGATTGCGAATCATTATACCATTTGCTGAATTTGTTGCGAATGACGAGCATGAATTGTACAAAGAAGTACAATTAATAGATTGGAGTGATTATCTTTCAAAAACAGATACTTTAGCATTTGATGTGCTTTTAAAAACAGATTTATTTCGGCATTCTCAATATGTAGCTCAGAAAACAAAAGACGCAATAGTTGATCAATTTAGGAGCAAATTCGGTGAGAGACCATCAGTAGATTTAGAGAGCCCTACAGTACGTTTTCAAATTACAATAACTGGAGCAAGTTGTGTTATATCATTAGATTGTAGTGGTGATTCATTGCATAAGAGAGGTTATCGAGATAAAACTAACCTCGCTCCAATAAATGAAGTTTTGGCGGCAGGCATTTTACAACTATCTGGATGGGATAAACGAAGCACCTTAGTTGATGGAATGTGTGGTTCAGGTACTATATTGATTGAAGCGGCAATGAGTGCTGCTAATATTCCATCAGGGTATCATGTTGAGAAATTTGGATTTATGAATTGGTATTTACAGTTGCCATTTGATGAGGAATTATGGAGTGTGATTTGGGAATCCTCTATTCAGAAGATACGAACTGACGAAGTTAAGCTATATGGCATTGAAATTTCACCAAATGTAGCCAGAAAAGCAAAATCAAATATCTTATCATCCAAAACGGAAGATATGATAAAAGTGCGAGTTGCTGATTTTTTTGAAACAGATCCACCACCAGCATCAGGCAATCCAGTTTTGGTATTGAATCCTCCCTATGGAGAAAGGATGAATAAAGATGATGTGTTTGAAATGTATAAGCTGATAGGTGATACGATGAAAAAGCGTTATCAAGGTTATGATTGTTGGATTATATCCTCAAATCTAGAGGCACTAAAAAACATAGGGCTAAAGCCAGAAAAAAGAATAGTCCTTTATAATGGAGCACTAGAGTGCCGTTTAGCACATTTTAAAATTTATGCAGGGTCTAAAAGGCAAGACAGGCAAGAGGATTAACATAAATTAAGCAATTTTCTTAAATTTGAGTATTCCAGAAGTGCCATGCAATAAGTATATTTTTCTATTCTAATGTATAATTCTATATTAATCTATTCAATAGTGAGCATAAAAAAAGGGGCTACGAATAGCCCCTTTTTGATTATCATCAAATGAATAGTTATTGAATAATTAATCGTTGAGTAGCTATACCAGAATTGGTTATGTATTTTACTACATATACTCCACTTACAAGTTGATTAAGCGTTATTGCTCTTTCAATTGCTAATCCATTACCTAACTCCTGTGTATATACAATTTTACCTTTTGTATCAGTGATCTCAATAGAGAGAGAAGATGTTTCTGCAAGTTCTGCTTTTATAGTGGCAAAACCAGCCGAAGGATTAGGATACAAACTAATAGCATTGATACCAGCAGCTTCAATATCCTTGATAGAAGCAATAGTAACCGTAGCAGATGCAGAACAACCTTTTTGGTCAGTCACTGTCACGCTGTAAGTTCCTGGAGTAAGGCCAGTAGCAGTAGCAATAGTTTGAGCTGGAGTAGTACTCCAAATATAGTTATAAGGTGAAGTGCCACCACTCACATTTGCTATTGCAGTATTCGCTGTAGTTTGAGTAGAAACAGCTAATGCAGCAGCAGGTTGAGTGATAGTAGAAGTAGCTGTAGCAGTACAGTTTTTAGAGTCAGTAATAGTTACCGTATATGTACCTGCTGTTACGTTGCTAAGTGTTGCCGCAGTTTGTGCGTTGCTCCAAACAAAAGCATAGTTTGGTGTTCCTCCTGCAGGAGTAACAATTGCTGAACCAGTAGATCCTCCAAAACAGTTTACTGCAGTAGGCGCTATAGTACCTGAAAGAGCAGCATTAGGTTGCGTAACAGATACTGTAGCTGAAACTGAACATGAGTTTTGATCGGTAACAGTAACAGTATACGATCCAGCAGGTAGGTTGGTAGCCGTAGCTGAGGATTGAGCTGGAGCAGAATTCCAGTTGTATGTTAAGCTTCCAGTTCCACCTCCTGCTGTTACAGTTGCTGAACCATTATTTCCACCAAAGCAATTTACTGAAGTGCTATTTGTAGATGTAGTGATTTGAGCAGGATTAGTTACGGTTACATTTACAGAAGATTGGCAGCCAGCACCATCTCTCACGGTTACAGTATATGTGTTTGCAGATAAGCCAGTAGCAGTAATACCAGTTTG
>JBIKJU010000293.1:0-2737 GCA_044360745.1 Chitinophagales bacterium | reverse complement strand
AGGTATATATCCTGCGGTGGATCCTTTGGACTCTACCTCTAGAATCCTTAATGCACAAGTATTGGGTGATGAGCACTATAAATGTGCGATGAGAGTAAAAGAAACTCTACAACGATATAAAGAGCTTCAAGATATCATTGCAATCTTGGGTATGGATGAGCTTAGTGAAGATGATAAACAAGTGGTACACAGAGCTAGACGTGTACAACGTTTCTTATCTCAGCCTTTTCACGTTGCTGAGCAATTTACTGGTATTCAAGGAGTGTTAGTTTCTGTAGAAGATACTATTAAAGGATTCAATATGATATTGGATGGAGAGGTAGATAAATATCCTGAGGCTGCTTTCAACTTGGTAGGATCTATAGAAGAAGCTATCGCTAAGGGTGAAAAAATGTTAGCTGAAGTAAAATAATATATTATGACACTTGAAATTTTAACTCCTGAAAAGAAAATGTATACTGGCGAAGCTACTTCGGTTAAGCTTCCTGGAATTGATGGAGCATTTCAGCTACTGGAAAGACATGCACCACTAATTTCAGCTTTAGGTAAAGGAATCATTGAGTACAAAGTAGGCAACCAATTACAAACTTTAGATATTACTGGAGGATTTGTAGAATGCCAAAATAATCAAGTGATAGTATTAGTAGAAGGTGCTTTAGCTTAAAATTTAAAGATGTATAAATTAATAGGAGGGCAATTTTGCTCTCCTATTTTATTTTACCATTTCTACCACCCATATACCTCTAAGTTCATTTTCTTTATATCCTGTTGCTTTATCTTGAGGGTAGAGTTTAGTTAATTTATTTAATGTGCTAGTTTTTATCTGTGTGTTTTGCTCGCCATGACATTGCAGGCACATGGTAGCTGTCTCTATAGGATAATAGCATACCACGTTGTCCTTCAGTTCAGTCATTTTAGGTTTTATTTTTTCGCCCTTTTCTAGTGATTTTTTCGCCTCTTTTATATAGGCTAACTCTTGCTCGTTAGCATTGTTATTACTATTTCTTGCTTTGTCGCTCACTCTTTTTATGGTAGCATTTAGGGCGGTACTCATACTGTCTGTAATGGGTATAGCCCGCGTGTTACAAAATTCTATTGCTCCTTCCGTTCCAAAAGTATTGATTGCCGTTAATAAGTTTTTTCCAAGAACCCCTTTAGTGGCGGAGGCTAGTTCTTTTCCCTTTTCTAAATAATTTATACTATCGCTATTCTCGTCACTTTCTTTTTTTATTGAAGCAATGTTTTTGTCCCAGTTTTCTTTAGAAAAGTTGAAGCCATAAAGCAATTCAGCTACAGCTTTTAACTCCTCATCACTAAGCGATATTTTAGGCATGAGACCATATTTTTTAACCGCATCTTTCATCATTGCGGTTTCGTCTTTTGGAGAGGATAAAAATGAAAACAATTTTAAGTGACCTTTATTTTGACTGGAAAATTTATTATTATAGAAGGCATGAATATCTTTCAGAGATGGGGCTATACTGTTTTGCTCATTGGGATGATGGCAACTAGTGCAGTTTTTTTGAACAATAGATAGCGCCTCTATATTTACTGTATAGTCTTTGATATCGTTGGTATTGCATGAAAAAAATACCATTGTAAAGATCGCTAAAGCTATTATGACAGGCGTAGTATTTAAAGTCATTATTTATTTTTTTAGATAAGAAGAGTACATCCATACAGATTTTTCTTGCTCTCTGATATAGTCACTCATAAGTGCGTTTGATCCTTCGTCATTAGCATCTGTAGCCAATTCTAAAATTTCTCTTTGCAAAATAAGTATAGATTTAAAAGAGTTTAAAATCAATGAAACCCCAATTGTGCCATCGGCAATACATTTACTTTCTTTGATAACAGATATTTTATTGTACTGACTAAAATTGTGTTCTGGCGTATATCCTAAAGTTAGTATTCGTTCTGCTATATCATCTATTTTCAATAAAAGATCATTATAAAGTTCTTCAAATTTGAGGTGCAATTCAAAGAATTTTTCGCCTTTAATGTGCCAATGCAGACCTCTAGTATTTTGATAAAATATAGAGTAATTAGCTAATAAAATATTGAGTTTTTCCGCAAGTTTTTTTGACTTTTTTTCGTCAATGCCAATAGCGTTTAAGTTTTTCATGTTTTTAATTTTTAAAAAGGATTTTTGTAGTTAGAATTGTTTAAGAATGTTTCATCTGTAAGAGTTTTAAGAAAAGCTAAGAGCTGTGCTTTTTGTGTGGCATTGAGTCTATTGCCTCCTGTTCGTGAGTGAGTCATAAGAGGGTCGATAGTAGGGGACATTTTTATAGAATCGCTGTAGAAGTCAATGACTTGCTCTAAAGTGTTAAAACGAGCATCGTGCATAAATGGTCCACTGATTTCTATATTTCTTAATGTAGGTACTTTAAATTTACCATTATCGAAAGAGATACCTGTTACGGCACCTCGCCCTTTGTCTAGAAAATCATTGATGTTCGCAACAGAATCTAATCCGTTATTTGAAAAAATATTAGCTTGGCTAGTAAAGGTAAAAAATGGACCATCTTGATGACAATGAAAGCAGTCAGCTACTTCATTATTAAACATCAAAAGACCAGCTTGCTCGTCAGCTGTGAGCGTGGCCTGCCCTCTTTGCGATTTATCAAATTTGCTATCAATAGAAATAACCGAACGCAAAAATTGAGCAATAGCTTTATATATTTTATCTTCTGTAACATCGCCAGGTCTACCAAAAGCTTTCTTGAAAAGATAG
>JBIKJU010000075.1:0-8986 GCA_044360745.1 Chitinophagales bacterium | reverse complement strand
AATTGCAACTTCTGCAACAACAACTCTCTATACAAATCAACAATGCTATTTTGGATTATGACAATGCTCAATCCAAGCTTAAAATGGAACTTGAAAATATAAAACTAGCAGAGGAGTTTGCCGAGCTTGCCATGGACAGATATAGGCTAGCGCAAGCAACTTCAATAGAAATTAGAGAAGCGCAAAAGACATTGGAAGACGCAAAAACACGCCTTGCCAATTCTAAGTTTGAAGCCAAAATTGCTGAAATCACCCTTTTGAAAGTTAAAGGTGAGCTAATCCGCTAGCTATTTTTTTTTCAAATAAGTTTGAGAGTGTGCCTAATAGCCCACCAGCTCCACCTTGTTGGTTAGAAAGCAATTGACCAGCTACTTTTGCTATATCAACATTGCCTCCGTTGCCACTAGTAAACTGACTTAGCAAGTCGTTAAGGTCAACTCCTTTTGCACCGCCACCTGATAAAGCACCTATAATCCCATTCATGTCAATAGAAGGGTCATTAGGATTTGCTGTTTGCTGATCAAATTTACTTAACACCTGTGGGATAGGTGATGAAGCTATGCCTGATGCAACTTTTGGAGAAATCCCAAATTTTGATCTAATGAACCTACAACATTTTTTACAATCATATCTACTATTGGGTTATTAGTTAAATATTGGTTATTGGCTCCGTTACTAAAAAGACCTATAACATCAGCTAAATTTCCATTTGAAATAGCAGACTAAAGACCATTTTGTTCGGCTCCAAAAACTTCTTATTGCGCTACATCATTGTGTTGATCAGGAACATCTTGAATATTTACAACAGCATCTTGAGCGTATTGCTTTACTAAGTTTAGTAATTGATTTAGCATTGTTTTTTTTATATAGGAAACTTACAAAAAGCTTACCAATATTGAAATCTCATCTATCAAATGTTCTTACAAGTTTGTGTTATGACATTACAATGGATTTTTTTTTTAAGTTTGGTGTTAGTAAAAATGAATAGGCATTGAGTTTTAAAATCGACATACACACACATATTTTACCAGAGAAACTTCCTCGTTGGGCTGATAAATTTGGGTACAAAGGTTTTATCACCCTAGATCACCATAAGCCTTGCTGTGCTCGTATGATGAAAGATGATGAGTTTTTTAGAGAAATAGAGTCAAACTGTTGGGATGAGCATAAGCGAATGGAGGAGTGTGACCATCATCATGTAGATATGCAAGTGCTATCTACGATACCAGTTTTATTTCATTACTGGGCAAAGGCAGAAGATGCATACGACACATCTCGATTTTTAAATGACCATATAGCAGAAATTGTAGCCCTATTTCCTCACCGTTTTACAGGATTAGGCACTGTACCTATGCAGTCTGCCTCTCATGCTATCAAAGAAATAGAACGCTGTAAAAGCCTTGGCTTGCAGGGTATAGAAATAGGGACTAATATAAATGATCTTAACCTCAACGAACCTCGTTTTTTTCCAATTTTTGAAGCCGCTGAGGCTATGGATATGTGTGTTTTTGTTCACCCTTGGAATATGATGGGCGCGAAACAAATGCCTCAATATTGGTTGCCGTGGCTAGTGGGCATGCCTGCTGAAAGTTGCAGGGCGATATGCTCTATGATTTTTGGTGGCGTTTTTGAGCGATTCAAAAACTTAAAGGTAGCTTTTGCTCATGGAGGAGGTTCTTTTCCTTCTACCATAGGAAGGATAGCACATGGATTTGACGTGCGACCAGATTTGACTGCTATTGATAATCAAATTAACCCCAAGAACTATCTTGGTAAATTTTTTGTTGATAGCCTCACTCATGACCCTAGAGCATTGCAGTATATCATAGACCTAGTAGGTGAAGATAAAGTAATGCTTGGTACCGATTATCCATTTCCTTTGGGTGAACTAAGTCCTGGAGAAACCATAAAAGCATTAGAAGTGTCTGATATTGTGAAGCAGAAACTATATTTTGAAAATGCCATTCAGTGGTTGGGGATAGAAAAAAGCAGACTAATCAAATAATTTATTCTTATGACTTTTCAAAACACACTAGAATTCGCAAAAAAGATGGATGAAAACGACAATCTATCTTCATTTAGAAAAGAATTTCATATCCCGAAACATGAAGGCAAAAGGGTCATTTATTTTTGTGGAAATTCGCTTGGTCTTCAACCAAAATGTATAGAAAAATTTCTAAAGCAAGAACTGAAAGATTGGAGAAAGCATGGGGTGGAAGGGCATTTCAGAGCCAAGACGCCTTGGTTTACTTATCACCACCAATTTGAAAAGCCACTCATGCAGCTCTTGGGCGCAAAGCCAATAGAGGTAGTAGCGATGAATCAACTTTCTGTCAATCTCAATTTGCTTTTACTTTCATTTTATAAGCCAACAGGAAAAAAGAAAAAAAT
Source organism: Chitinophagales bacterium (assembly GCA_044360745.1). Classification (GTDB taxonomy): domain Bacteria; phylum Bacteroidota; class Bacteroidia; order Chitinophagales; family LD1; genus CALAYL01. The sequence goes on along the minus strand of JBIKJU010000075.1, from coordinate 6,595 downwards.
TGTAATTGAGGCCAATGCTTTCCCTTCAGATCAATACGCTGCTGAGCAAATTATAAAACTTAGAGGAGGAAATCCAAAAACTGATTTATTGGAATTACCTTTGAGAAAAGGCGAAAGTATCCACTATCAAGAAGACATATCTGCTTTTTTGAAAAAAGAGAAAGACAATGTAGCATTGGTGCTTCTAGGCGCAGTAAACTACTATAGTGGTCAAGTTTTTGATTTAGAGGCCATAGGCAAACTCTGCTGTGATTACAAGATTACTTATGGTTTAGACTTAGCACATGCCATTGGCAATATCCCATTATCACTTCATAAATGGAATGTAGATTTTGCAACTTGGTGTTCTTATAAATATTTAAACTCTGGACCTGGTGGAGTTAGTGGGGCGTTTGTTCATGAGTGCCATTCGACAAATTTTAAATTAGATAGATTTGGTGGTTGGTGGGCAAATGATGAAAAAACTAGGTTCAAAATGCAAAAAGGTTTTGTGCCTACAAAAGGCGCACAAGGATGGCAACTCAGCAATGCCCCTATTCTCTCTATGGCTGCACATGCAGCATCCCTATCCGTTTTTCAGAAAACTACGATAATAAATTTACGCAAAAAAAGCTTATTACTATCGGGCTTTTTACATTTTTTATTGAGCGAAATTAATAGCGATGAATTTTTGGTAATAACCCCAAAATCGATAAAGGAGCGAGGATGCCAAGTTTCTATTCAAATGAAGAAAGATGGTAAAAAAGTGTTTGATTTTTTGACTGCTAATCATGTAGTGGCAGACTGGCGAGAGCCTGATGTGATAAGAGTAGCGCCAACTCCACTCTACAACACTTTTGAGGAAGTATATATATTTGTTGAGTTGTTTAAATCAGCTTTGCCAAAATAAAAAATTAATGCACGAAAAATCAGCTTTCAAGTCTGTCTTAACCACAGGTGTAATAGTTGCCGCACTTGGATATTTTGTAGATATATATGATTTGCTTTTGTTTAGCATAGTCAGAAAATCGAGTTTAGAAAGCATAGGATTTAGAGGTGAAGAACTTGAGCATTATGGACTTCTGCTCATCAATATTCAGATGGCGGGGATGCTCATAGGAGGTGTGCTTTGGGGTATGCTTGGGGATAAAAAAGGAAGGCTCTCTGTACTGTTTGGGTCTATTATCATGTATTCAGTAGCAAATTTGTTGAATGGATTTGTAGATAATATAACGACTTATGCTGTGCTACGATTTATAGCTGGTGTGGGATTAGCAGGGGAGTTAGGTGCTGGTATAACGTTGGTTGCTGAGTCCTTACCAAAAGATAAAAGAGGTTATGGTACTATGATTGTAGCTACAGTAGGAGTGTCGGGTGCTGTGTTTGCTGGGATTATCAGTCGCTATTTCGATTGGAGAGTTTGTTATTTTATCGGAGGTGGATTAGGACTTGCTTTATTGATGCTAAGAGTAAGTGTCTTTGAGTCTGGAATTTTTCAGAAAATCAACAACGCTAAAAATATTACTAAAGGAAATTTCTTTCAATTGTTTACATCATCTCAATCGTTTTTTAAGTATCTCAATTGCATTTTGATTGGCTTGCCTACCTGGTTTTCGATAGGTATTTTAGTTACTTTTTCTCCTGAGTTTGCTGCTATTCTTAATATTCAAGGTGAAATTAAAGGTGGTGATGCTATCATGTACACATACGCTGGCATTACTATTGGCGATTTTGCATGTGGCGGTCTGAGTCAACTCTTGAAAAGTAGAAAGAAAGCTGTTTTTATTTTTTTAATGATAACGGCTATTGGCTTTATTCTTTATTTTACTGCTAACGAAAAGAGCGCCATGTATTTTTATACTACTATGTTTATTATTGGGGTAGGCACTGGATTTTGGGCAGTAATAGTCACCATATCGGCAGAGCAGTTTGGAACAAATATAAGAGCTACCGTAGCTACTACAGTGCCTAATTTCATAAGGGGATCACTGCCAATTATCACCATATTTTATTCCATATTTCAACTCTTTCTACCTAAGCTACAAAGTGCTGCTTTACTTGCATTTTTAATAATACTCATCCCGCTAGTGGCGCTATATTATACAGCCGAAACATTTAATAAAGATTTAGATTATGTAGAGTAAATTATGGCTTTACAGCCATTTTACCAATGTTGAGCAAAAGTCGTTTAAAAGCTGGTCCTTTTTTGTTTCCTCCTTTTACGTAAGTATCAAAAAACATTTTTGTATATACTGATGCAAACAAAGCACAATTTACATGCTTAAACTTCTTACCAGCGCGTTTTAGCTTTACAGATTCGCTGCCATTGGCTTTCATGGTTTCGTATGCAGTTATAGCATTTTTAAAATTCACTTCTTCGTCACCGTTGCAATAGCAAAGCTGCATAGGAGCCTCAGGTTTCCAATTATAGACACTATTTTCGTGTAAATACTGTTTAAATTCTGCATTGGGATTATTCATGTAATCAGTCACAAATTCATCAGTAAGACAAGCATAGGGAATACGAGGCAATAAATTATTGACATCATCCATAGTATGACATCCGTTTAACATAGGTGGAATAAGGGAGTCGTATGGCGCTTTAAGAACCTCAGCCATATTTCTATCTGGTCTTTTGGTATCATAAAATGATTTCACTAACATGAGTAAAAATGCTGGATAATTATATTCCCGAAACTTGCCATCATTCACTGTAAAAAACACATCGTAAGGGCCAGACATGGGCGAGGAAGCAGTGACTTTAAACAAATGGCTATATTTACTTTCTATCATTTTATGTGTAGCCATAGCTGCATGTCCACCTTGTGAGTATCCAGTGACAAAAAGCTGATCGCTTAGAGCAATTTGAAGGGTTTGGTTTACCTGTTCTATTGCGATAAGTAAATCTACTGATGATTGGGCTTCTAGTTCGGCATTGAGATAGACTTGGTCTTTGCTGCTAACCCCAAGCCCAAAATAGTCAGGATAGGCTACTGCATACCCATCTGTAGCAAAACCAAAACATAGAGATTTTTCACCCTTCAGATTTACTTTTCGGTCTTGCCAAAGCTCCGTGCCATGTGTATAAAGAAGCATTGGTAAAGGTTCTAATCTGTTTTTGGGTAAAAAATATAAGCCAGATGTGATTGCTGGTTTCCCATCTAAAAATTGCGATTGGTAGATTAGTTCATAGACATCCACTGAGTCTTTTGCTCTTAAAATCATTTTCGGGACATTATTTTTATCCCAAAAATCCTGCATTTCTTTTATTGAAAATGTCTTAATAAGCTTATAGCTAATAAGATTGGCGTGTGCAAATAATGGAGATATAGCTAGCACAATAACAATTAAAAAAGAAAGTGCTGTTTTATTCATTTTGATATAGAGATAACTTTAAGGAGAATACTAATGTGCAGTCAAAAGTAATGCCACTGAACAAACAGGCATCTAAATTTAATCGAACCAATAAAATCTATAAGTGAAAAACTAAACCCCTTCTCTATTAAGCACTCTAAGTCGCACTAGGTCAATACGTTTATTAGAAGCTTTCAAAATTCTAATCTCAAATTGGTCAACGAATACAACTTCATTTTGATTAGGGATATCTTCATTGTTTACAACAATATAACCCGCAAGTGTGCTATATTCCCCTTCTGGAATCTCCAAATCATATTCTTCGTTTAAATAACTCACCTCTAGCCGACCTGAAAAAACAAATTCACTATCGCTAATTTTCTTTTCTATGAGGTCCTCCACATCATGCTCGTCTTCTATTTCTCCAAAAATTTCTTCTATAAGGTCTTCAAGCGTCACTACTCCTGCTGTGCCACCATATTCATCTATTACCCAAGCTATATTTTTTCGTTCTTTACGAAACTGAATGAGCAAATCTTGAGCATTCATTGATGAGGGTACTATAATAATTGGACGTATGATTTCTTTAATTGAAAGTGGAGTTTTTAAAAGATCTAAATGATAAACGTAGCCGACTATATTGTCAATCGTTTTTTCGTAAACTAATATTCTAGAATGTTTAGTGTCTAAAATTATCTTTCTGAGATTGGCTAAAATATCTGAAGCTTCGATGGCTACAATCTCCATACGGGGTACCATACAAGACTTTAGCTTTGTTTCTTTTAAGTACAAAGCTTTCTCGAAAAGTTCAGAATTTAAATCATCAGTATCTTCTTCGTTAGTTACTTCACTTGCAGTTTCTTTTATTAGATATTCTAAATCTTCTTGCGAAAAAGTAGGCGAATGCTCCACAAAATCTTTTCCAATAAATTTGGTTAAAATCAGTTTCGACAACCAATGAAACAAAAGACTTAGGGGCTTAAGTGGTATGTATATCAAGTATTTTAGCGGATAAGACAAAGAGAGCAAAATACTATCTGCATTAATTCTAAATAATAGTTTTGGTATTAGTTCGCCTAAAAACAAAACGACAATAGTAGTAATAATGGTCTCTGTTATTAACAAAGCAAAGCCCTTTTCTGGCAAAAAACTAAATCGATCTGGAGTTATGATTTTTGCCATCATACTTCCAAAAACTACCAAAGCTATATTTAATCCAATAAGTAAGGTGCTTATAAATTGAGCAGGATTTTGGTTAAAGTCAGAAATAATTTTTGCTTGACTATCCCCTTTTTCTTTGAGTAGTTCCACTCTCAATTTATTAGCAGTGAGAAAAGCAATCTCAGTACCCGAAAAAAAGGCAATAAATAATAAAATGACAACTAAAATGACAACTTCCATGTAGCGAAAATAGGGAATAAAATTTGCAAAAGAAGACAAAAGGGGAAAAGCTTTATAATATTGGGACTAATTTTTCATATAAATTAGCTATATGAAGTTATATTTAATGTAGAAATTATTTTTAAAATTCAACGAAGTTGTTGATTGCAAAGTGTATTCCTTAATGCTAGCCAGATTAGGGCAAATGTAATTTCCAATTTTTCTTCCGTCTGCTTTTTACATCTTGAGGATAATTTTACACCTATTTCTTCCACTTTAAATCATCTAAATAAAACCGATAATACATCGTCATCTCAGCAGTTTCAGCATTGTGATTTTTGATTTCGAGATATGGCTTATCTTCCCAGTGTATATAAATAACGGGCGATGAATGGAAAGTTTTGTCTGGCCCTACTACTCTGTTGGGTGCTAGACCTGGCCTCTCTGTTTGATTAATACCGCAAGCCATAATTTCGTATGTTTTATACTTTACGTTAGATGGACTTTTGAGTACTTCGGATGTGTGTTGGTCGCCTGTCAAAAATACCACTTGGTTGGCATTTGTTTTTTTAATTAGTTCAAAGAGTCTTTTTCTTTCTTTCCCCAGTTTTATCCATGCTTCCCAGCGGGTTGGTTGGTTAAGTAAAATTTGATACCCCGAAACTACAAATCGAATTTCTGCAGGCTTTAAAAGTTGCTCCTCCAACCATTTCCATTGTTTTTCACCAAGAGCATTGGCATTTTTCCCTTTCACGAGATTAAACCTTCCATCAAGCATTATAAATTGAATTGTTTTCCCATTCGGTTCTTTCACTAAATGCGCTGTGTATACGCCATCGTGATCAATAGGTATGTCATTTTCTACCCTCCAAAATTTTCTGAAAATCTGTTTGCTTTCTTCTTTAAATTTATAAGCGGAGGTAGAATTGTTTAGACCAAAATCATGATCATCCCAAGTTACAAAAAATCGACTTTGATCCCTTAGTTTTCTAAAGGCAGGCTTTGCTTCTAGTTTATCGTATTGTCGTTGTATATGTTGAGGGTCTGCTTCGGTGTCAGCATAAACATTGTCGCCTAACCACACACAATAGCTTGGTTTAAGACTATCAGCAAAAAAATCAAGCGATGGAGATACTCTGTCTTGCACATGGCAACCTAAGAGGCCAATAGTAGAAGTATGGGTACTATTTTGAGAATAAGTATTTAAACTTATAAGTACTAAAAGGGGTAAAAATTTTGTTTTCATATTGTTTTCAAAGAAAATAGATTTAAAACTAAATACATATTGTATTTGTTAATTTAATATGAAATCTTAAAAATATGGCTAATTTTTTACCAAACGTTTGGTAGGTAAAAAATAAATACATAATTTAGCGTATTAAAATTTTAAATCATAATATGGAAACAACATTAAAAGATCAAAAAACAGTGTCAGTCACTCCTGCAAATAAGCGCCATATAAAACAAGTGGCGGTGTTGGGTGCTGGTGTGATGGGGAGCAGAATTGCACTTCATTGTGCGAATGTTGGCCTTAAAGTAGTTTTGCTAGACATTGTTACACCTGGTCTATCAGAAGAAGACTTAAAGAAGCCAGCTCTTAGAAATAAAAAAGTAAATGATGAATTGGCATTTGCTCTAAAAAGCAAGCCATCACCAGTTTATCATGTAGATTATGCCAAACTTATTTCTACTGGAAACTTTGATGATAATCTCGATTTAATCAAAAACGCTGATTGGATTATAGAAGTAGTAGTAGAAAGACTTGATATCAAAAAAATAGTTTTTGAAAAAGTAGAGAAATTCAGAAAGCCTGGCACGCTGATTAGTTCAAATACTTCAGGTATTCCTATTCATTTGATGACAGAAGGAAGGAGCGAAGATT
>JBIKJU010000074.1:0-8996 GCA_044360745.1 Chitinophagales bacterium | reverse complement strand
GGTGAGCCGTTACCTCACCAACTACCTAATCGGACGCACACTCATCTTATACCGCCTGAGCTTTAATATAAAGAAGATGCCTTCTCTATATATTATGGGGAATTATTCTTCGTTTCCAAAGGGTATACCCCAGTATAAGGTAGATTGTGTACGCGTTACGCACCCGTACGCCACTCGTCAGCGGTATTGCTACCCTGTTACCGTTCGACTTGCATGTATTAGGCCTCCCGCTAGCGTTCATCCTGAGCCAAGATCAAACTCTCCGTTGTAAAAGAGTTGATTTCTTGTTTAAAAAGAAATTATTATTTGGCTATATTCTGTTTAATTATGCTTTATGTTTCTTACCAATATTTCAAAGAACTTTATCTCTCTAAATTCGAGATTTTGTGTTTTAAACATTTTACTGTTTTTCAACTAAATGTGTATGTTTTGCGTTTGCTTGTTTTAAAAGCGGATGCAAATATACAATTTAAATTTTGACTTCCAAATTTTTGTTTGGATATTTTTGTGCCGTTGTTCAACGTGAGCTTTTGATTATTATAAAACGTTTATTTCAAAAGCGGGTGCAAATATACATTTTTATTTTTCAATATTCCAAATTATTATCAGAATATTTTTGTGTGCCGTTGTTCAACGTGATTTTTTTGATGATTAATAGAACGTCTTTTTTCAAAAAAGGACTGTAAACTTAGATCTACTTTTTACATTACCAAGTTTTTGCTCAAAAAAACTTTTTCTGTTTGCTTTGCTAGAATGACTAGACACTAGTCTATATCATGGTTTGGTTAGCATTTTTTCTCCATTAAATTTTCACTCAACAAGTTAAGGCAACTTTGTTTCCTGAATTAGGATAGCGGGAATTTCTGCTTTTAGAGCACCTAGAAAATCCATTATGCTTTGCACTTGGTTATCAGTTAAGTCTTTGTTGAGTTGCAACTTAGCCATAATTTTTATCGCAGAGCTTAGGTCTTTTATGCTACCATCATGAAAATAGGGATACATTTCAGTAATATTAAATAAAGATGGGACTTTGAATAGATACTTATCTGCTTCTATATTATTAAATTTAAATTTTCCTTTATCGTCAATTATACTTCCTGTTAGCGTTTTGTAGTCTGTGCCTATTAGTGGGAATTTTTGAAGCATTGTACCGCCAAGTGTAGCGCCTACGTGGCAGGTTGTACATCCAATATCCATGAACATTCTTAAGCCTTCCTTCTCTTTACTATTTAGAGCTGTCATATCTCCTTACAAAAACTTATCAAATCGATTAGGAGTAATTAGAGTTAGCTCAAATGCTCCTATAGCTTTTTTCAGATTATTATATGTAACTGGATTATCATAATTAGGGAATGCCTCTTTAAATAATTTTAAATATCCTGGAATAGACCTTAATCTTTCTTCAACATATGTTTCAAAAGGCATATTCATTTCCACAGGGTTTAATGTAGGCATTCCTGCTTGTTATTCAATACTTTTGGTTCTTCCATCCCGAAATTGAGCAGTATGAAGAGCTGCATTAAATACAGTAGGTGAATTTCGATCACCATTTTTACCCAAATCGCCTGAGCTAGTGCTTTTATTGTCTACACCAAAGGTAGACAGTTGTGGCATGTATTGCATGACTGTGTGTTATTTTTTGATAGCCTTTTATCAAAGAAGAGTGCTTTTCCCAGCAATACTTTTGTTTCATTAATTTCATTATCGGGGGTTCTTGATTCATATGGCAGGAGCTCAAAGTGACTTAGAGCTTTAGATTGTAGCGGGTCTACTTCGTCTCTTTGCTTTTTGCTTGACTGCTTCGAGCAAGATTAAGAAAAAGTAAATAATAATGCTATTAATACGAATTGAATAAGTCTATTCAGTTTTTTCATAATTTAAATGTATTTTTTGAGTGTAACCTTTATCATTTTATTTAAATCAAAACTACATTTTTCATAAAAAACTCAGATAAATAAATGACATTAATTCATAGAAGGGTGAAGGATATAAGAGTCGGGAAATTGAATTCTAAGTGTATTCAAACTCAAATCAGCCTCAGAAAAAGAATGAAATTTATGAAGAAAAATATTATAAAAAATTGACTCATTAATTTTAATATCCGCAACTATTATTTTATCTCCATATTGACTAGATAAAAAATTAAGGTGTGAGAGTAAATCAACAACATTGCTAACTGTAGCTAATTTAAGCGTATAGCTATTAGTGTCAACTTGATTCCTATAGGTCTGCAAAAAAGTATCTGTAGTTTCAATTTTTGAATTTATATTCATTGTGTCCTCGGAACTGTGATGAATAGGCTTTCCATTAAGTATTTCATATTGTACTTTTGCAAACCCATTTTGAACAAACCCCAGTTCTTTTGCTGCCCTATATGACAAATCTAAATCTCTACCTTTTATAAATGGACCTCGGTCATTTACTCTAACAATGACAGACTTGTTTGTATTTAAGCAGATAACCTTTATTTTAGTGCCAAATGGCAAGGATTTGTGTGCACAAGTCAACTTATTATTATCAAAGATTTCACCGCAAGCAGTTTTACGTCCATCAAATTTCTGAGCATAATATGATGCCGTACAAACATTTTGCTGAGCACTTGCTATTATAAATGAAAAGCAAAAGGCTATAATGTAGAGAGATTTAATCAAAATTTTATGTTTTGTTAAAAAAGTAAACTATCTATTTATATAAGTAAGAATAAATAATTTTACAAAATTAAAATCAAAACATATGCCAAAGTATTTGTTTTTTGTGCTTTTTAGCATACTTTATACTATAACTCAAGCTCAAACTGACCTAAAAAAAGTAACTTTTTCTGTGTCTGGCAATTGCAATATGTGCAAGAAAAAAATTGAAGAATCGGTAAAAGTAAATGGTGTAATAGGTGCAATTTGGAGTGAAAAGACAAAGCAATTGAAAGTGAAGTTTAACAATGCATTAATTTCGGAAGATAATCTTCACCTTCTTATAGCAAAAAGCGGATACGACACCGATAAGGTAAAGGCATCAAATGAAGATTACTCAAAGTTGCATAGTTGTTGTAAATATGAAAGGAAGTAGATTTTTAAATTTTATATTAGTTTTCTTAGCTCTTGATTTAAGTGGGCAAAAAATAGATTCTTTGAACCTCATAAAAGAAGTAGAGATAGAGCGAAAAAAATCGCCAAGACTACAAATGGCGACACAAAATGTAGAACTTATTTCATCAGAGGACTTGAAAAGTGATGCGTGTTGTAATCTGAGTGAAAGTTTTATGCGAACTGGAGCCGTAGATGTGATGTATAGCGATGGTGTATCAGGAGCAAAAGAAATAAGACTTCTTGGATTAGATGGTAATTACCTCCAAACTATATTTGAAAATGTACCTGGAATAAGAGGACTAGAAAGTAATTTTGGCATGGAGCATCTACCTGCAACATGGATAAAGTCTATTCAGATAAATAAAGGTACGGGTAGTGTAGTAAATGGGTATGAGGCTATAACTGGACAAATAAACCTAGAATTAGAAAAGCCACAAAGTGCAGATAAAGTGTTTTTTAATGGATATATTAATCAAGATGCAAGACTAGAGCTCAATGCCCACGCAGCTTTTAAAGTAAAAGATAAACCATGGTACCATATGACAATGGCACATGGAGCACTCAACTGGCTGAAAATGGATATGAACCATGATGGATTTATGGACAACCCACTATATTCTAGGGTATCTTTGATGCATCGTTGGTTTCATAATAAAAAAGATGGAGGGATGATAGTATTGGTAGGAAGGCTAGTACATGAAGATAAAACAAGTGGACAAATGAGCTACAACCCACGCAAAACAAGATTTAATCAAGAAAGCTGGGGAGCTGGACTTACATCTACACATGCTGAGTTTTTGGGTAAAACAGGCTTTAATTTTACAAGCGAGCAAAGCTTAGGATTTCAGTATAAGTTTTCCTATCACCGACAGAATGGATTTATTGGAAGAGAAAACTTAAATGGAGAAGAACTTTTTGGCTATTTCAATATGATTTATCAGAAAGAGATCAACAATAAAAATATCATTAAAATAGGTGGGTCTTTTAATGTAAATAATTTAAAAGAGACGTTTAAAGAGTTTAGATTTAAAAGAACTGAAATTGTACCAGGTGTTTTCACTGAATGGACGGCAAAACCATCTTGTAAACTTACATTTGTGTCTGGCATAAGAGTTGACCACCATAATCTTTTTGGGCCATTTTTATCTCCGAGATTAAATGTAAAATGGGATATTTTAGAAGAGTTAAATTTGAGAGTGAGCGGAGGAAGAGGATATAGGGTACCCAATTTAATAAACGAAAATTACAGTTTACTTTTTAATAATAGAGTCATAAATATAGGCAGTTTATCACCTGAAATAGGTTGGAACTTTGGTGGGTCGCTTTCCTATCAATTTGATTTAGACTATAGAGAGGGCTTTATACATGTAGATTTTTACAGGACACAATTTGAGCAGCAGTGGGTTAGTGATTTTGAGCAATTTAAATCACTAAACATTTATAGTGCTAATGGAGGGTATGCAAATTCACTACAAGCAGAAGTAAGCTATGAAATACTACCAAAGTGGAACCTGAAGCTAGTTTACAAATGGGACAACAATATGGTGAAGTATAAGTCTAGATATAAAATCAACCCCCTTAGACCTCAACATAAAATATTACTAGTAACGGATTATACTTGGAAAAAACCTGGTCTAAAATTTACATCTAATTTCACTTGGTATGCCCCTAGTAGAGTGCCTGATATAGAGCAATATCACGTAGTAGCAAAACATTTCTTTTTATGGAATGCACAGATTTCAAAAAAAATTCGAGATAGATGGGAAGTGTATTTGGGCGCTGAAAATATTTTAAATCAACGTCAGCCACACCCAATTATTTCTTCTGACAATCCATTCCAAGAAGATTTTGACGCTACAATTGTTTGGGGCCCAATTAGAGGAGCTATGGCGTACTTCGGATTTAGATTTTCTATTCAATAAATTCTTTTTCATTCTTTTCGTTGTATTTATCTAAATCCATTAAATTTGCACAACTACAATTTAATCATGTTTAAAGAGTCTTCAACATTAAATCTCAACTTCAATAAAATCACTGAAAAAGACGCTATCTTTTTTGCAGAGGTGATTGGAAAAGAATATGTTTTTAATGATCCCAACTCATTAGAAAAATACGGAAAAGACGAAACAGAATCTCTATTATTTTATCCTGAGCTAGTATTAAAACCAAGAACAGCTGATGAAATAAGTAAAATAGTAAAGTACTGTAACGAGAACATTATAGCTGTATACCCGAGAGCCGCTGGAACAGGGCTTTCGGCCAATAGCCTCCCTATTTATGGAGGGGTAGTTTTAAGTATAGAAAGGATGAATCAAATCCTTGATATAGATCAAAATAATCTTCAGGTAACCACTGAGCCTGGTGTAATCACAGAGGTGCTTCAAAATACAGTAAAAGAGTTAGGGTTGTTTTATCCTCCTGATCCATCGAGTAGAGGAAGTTGTTTTATTGGTGGAAATATCGCTTGCAACTCTGGAGGGCCAAGAGCTGTAAAATATGGTGTAGTGAAAGATTATGTGCTAAACTTACAAGTAGTTTTACCCAATGGTGAAATCATTTGGACTGGAGCCAATGTACTTAAAAACTCTACAGGCTATAATTTTACTCAGCTAATGGTTGGAAGCGAAGGGACACTAGGCATAGTCACCAAAATTGTTTTGAAACTCATTCCCCACCCAAAGTTTAACTCTGTAATGCTAGCACCTTTTACATCTATGGAGCAAGCAGCAGCAGCTGTTTCTGCTATATTCAGAGCAGGCATTATCCCTTCATGCTTAGAGTTTATGGAACGAGATGCTATAGATTGGGTATGTGGATGGCTTGGAGATGTGACTATACCTATACCAGATGAAGTAAAAGCAAATTTACTGATAGAAATAGATGGAAATGATATAGAGACCATCTTAAAAGATTGCGAAAAACTTTATGAAGTGCTCTCGGAATACGAATGTGGTGAGATATTGTTTGCAGATAGCGAAGCTCAAAAAACAGACCTATGGCGAATGAGGAGAAATGTGGCTAATGCTGTAAAAACTACTTCAGTGACCATTGAAGAAGATACTGTAGTGCCTAGATTTTTCTTGCCTCAACTTTTAACCCATATAAAAGAAGTAGGAGCAAAATACAACTTCAGATCAGTTTGCTATGGACATGCTGGAGATGGTAATGTACATGTAAGAATAGTAAAAGATGAACTTACTGACGAATATTGGAAAAATGAAGTACCAAAAGGTGTACGAGAGATTTTTAAAAAAGTAGTAGAACTAGGAGGTACTATCAGTGGTGAGCATGGCATAGGCTGGGTGCAAAGAAGATATATGGATATTAAATTTAGTGAAATGCAAATGGAACTAATGAGAGGTGTAAAAAGAGTTTTCGACCCTAATAATATTATGAACCCTGGAAAAATTTTTTAGTATAAAAAATGGTAAAGGACACATACAGAAATAGGGCCCAGGTCATTCAAATTGTAATTGCAATTTTTGCCATTATCTTTTTAATCAGACTAGCATACTTGCAAATCATAAATAACAAATATGTGGAGCTAGCTAGAAAAAACGCCATCAAAGAAGTTGAAATATATCCAACAAGAGGCTTAGTTTATGATAGAAATGGGGAGCTCATTATTTTTAACGAAGCTATTTATGAAGTGCTAGTAGTACCTAGGATGGCTAAAGGAGTAGACTCTGTAAAGCTATGCGAGGTATTATCTATTTCAATGGCTGAGTATAGCGACAAGCTAGCCAAGGCTAGAAAGTATTCTTCTTTTTTACCAAACATTTTTTTAAAACAAGTCAATGTTTCTACGTATTCAAAATTTCAAGAATTTCTATACCTATTCCCAGGATTTTATGGACAAGTAAGAACTATTAGAAAATACCCTATAGCAGCAGGAGCTTTAGTTTTAGGAGATATAGGTGAAGTAAGTAAAAAACAAATAGAAGCATCTGAGGGTTATTACAAAGCTGGAGATTATGTAGGTAAAGGAGGAATCGAAAAAATTTATGAAAGAGAATTGGGTGGCCAACAGGGCAAAAAATTAATATTCGTGGATGTGCATAATAGAGAGCAGGGTAGTTTTGCTGAAGGAAAATATGATACTAATGCAGTAGCCGGTAAAAATTTATATACAACTCTTGATATCAAACTACAACAATACGGAGAAGAGTTAATGAAAAATAAAAAAGGCAGTATAGTAGCTATAGAGCCCAGCACTGGAGAAATACTATGCTTAGTTTCTTCACCAGCATATGACCCAAATTTACTTTGCGGTGCCATTAGAGGAGAGAATTTCAATAAACTACTAAACGATTCCTTGAAGCCATTATTCAATAGAGCTACAATGGCCACTTACTCACCTGGATCTACATTCAAACCATTTATATCGTTAGTATCTTTAAACGAAGGAGTGCAAGATGTGGAATACACTGTTCCGTGCAATGGGTTCTATCCATTTGCAGGACTGACATTGAGATGTTCACACCGACACCCTTGGGCTACAAATGTACAGTATGCTCTAGCCCAATCTTGCAATCCTTATTTTTGGCAATCCTTCAGAAATATTATCGAAAATAAAAAATACGCAAAAATACAAGATAGCTATGGAAAGTTTATCTTGTATGCTAACAGTTTTGGATTTGGAATAAAACTCGATATAGATATGCCTAGTGAAGCTAAAGGCAATATTCCATCTGTAAAATATTTTAATAAAATGTATGGTGATAATGGATGGCGCTCATCAACCATTATTTCACTTGGTATAGGACAGGGAGAAATACTATCTACACCGCTACAGCTTTGTAATTTTTATACTGCTATTGCCAATAAGGGCTGGTATATTTCTCCACATGTAGTAAAAAAAATAGTCAGCACCGAAAACAAAAAAGATAACACTAAAAAATTAGAAAAAAATTATTGTAAAGTTGGCCCAGAATGGTTTCCTCCTGTATTAGAAGGACTATTGCAAGTGGTACAATATGGAACTGCATCTGCTTCTAAAATAGAAGGGATAGAACTTTGTGGAAAAACAGGTACTGTTCAAAATCCGCATGGCGATAATCACTCACTTTTTGCAGGATTTGCTCCTATGAATAATGCTAAAATAGCTGTGGCTGTTTGTGTAGAAAATGCAGGCTATGGAGGGCGATTTGCCGGTCCAATAGCCTCTTTAATAGTTGAGAAATATTTGAATGACACAATTTCTACAAAACGATTATCTCTAGAAACAAAAATGAAAGAAGCCGATTTGATTCATAAATATTTTCCAAAAGCCATTCAAAAAGACAGCTTAGTTAATGAGTAGTTTACAACAAAAAGAAAGCTTCACTTCAGGTATTGACTGGTTAACCATACTGCTGTATACCATATTGGTAGTTTTGGGATGGCTCACGATTTATTCGGCTGTATACCAAGGAGAAGGTCAAAATATTTTTTCATCAACTACAAATAGTAGTCGTCAATTTCAGTGGATGATAGCAAGCATAGTGCTAGCATCAGTAATACTTATTATAGACAGTCGCTTTTTTGCCACTTTTGCATATCCAATCTTTGCTTTCACTTGTGTCATTTTAATTGGGGTAATTTTTTTAGGTGTAAAAGTTAAAGGCCAACAAAACTGGATTCGATTTGGTGGATTTCAAATGCAACCATCAGAACTAGCGAAGGTAGCCACGAGCTTAGCTGTAGCAAAATACCTATCCACATTAAATGTCGATATAAAAAAATGGAAAGATAAGATAAGAGTATTTTTAATAATCGCTTTACCACTTCTTATCATTGTAGTGCAAGGTGATGCAGGCTCTGCAATAGTGTTTGTCGCACTTGTTCTCACACTTTTTAGAGATGGATTAGAGTCCTATTATTTAATATTTGGTGTTGGTGTTATAATAATATCTGTACTGGCATTAATTATTC
>JBIKJU010000073.1:0-9047 GCA_044360745.1 Chitinophagales bacterium | reverse complement strand
TGGTTTTAAGACTGGTATAAAATTTGACTATGCTGGTATGATGGAGCTTAAAAAAGAAATTGAAGATGTTTTTGGCGAAAACTCAAAACATCTTTTAAAACCAGATGATGTCCGAAAAAATTTGTCTACACTTAATAATGCAATACAAAAAATAGGATTTCCAAAACTCCAAGAAGCCCGAGGTAAAATAGTTTTAATCATCAATGGTGGTCAACATATCACCTCATTGCTTACAGACAAACACCCATCATTTATGGGTCTTCCTTACTTTTCGTTTGCAGAGCCCGATCGTGCTGAGTCAGCATTTATAAAATGTGATAATCCGAAAAATGATTTGGAAAAAATAAACTACTGCGTAAAAAAGGGCTACATCGTGCGCACTAGAGCTGATGCTGATACAGAGGAAGCTAGAAAAAACGATTATAGTTCGTTCAATATCGCAAAAAATAGTGGCGCACAGTTGATTTCAACTGACTTTTATAAGCCCTTTTTAAAAACTGGATATGTATTGAAAAGAGAGATGCTGGAAAATAAATGAACCATGAATAACGATAATAGCATAAGTCTAAATAAATATATCAGCGACTCTGGGATTTGCTCTAGAAGAGAAGCTGATGAATGGATAGCCCATGGGCGAGTGAAAATCAACAATATACCTGCAAAAAAAGGAAATAGAGTTTTTGAAAATGATAAAGTGACTGTAGATGGAAGAGCAATTAAAGTCAAGCCCTCTCAAGTTTATATCGCACTTCACAAACCCCCAGGTATTACTTGCACTACAGACCTAAAAGATAAAGATAACATTATTCACTATGTCAATCACCCCAAACGAATTTTCCCTATTGGGCGCTTAGATAAAGCATCATCTGGCCTTATCTTAATGACCAATGATGGCAATATTGTAAATAAAATACTCCGAGTAGAGAACAATCATGAAAAAGAATACATAGTATCGGTCAACAAAATTATAACACCCGAGTTTATTTTAAAAATGAGTAGAGGGATACCCATTCTTGGCACTAAAACTAAAGCATGTAGAGTATCACAGTTATCTGACAATTCTTTCAAAATAATTTTAACACAAGGACTCAATCGTCAAATCAGAAGAATGTGCGAATACTTAGATTATGAAGTAAAAACATTGAAACGAATACGAATCATGCACATCAAATTAGATGGTATAAAAGTGGGGCAATGGCGTGATTTATCAACTGATGAACTTAAAATCCTTAAGGAAACCTTAAACCATCCATAATTAAACACCAATCTATGACAGAGCCTTTAGCAGAAAGGATGCGACCAAAACAATGGAAGGATTTTGCAGGACAGCAAAAGCTCCTATCTGAAGATAGTAGTTTGCGAAAAATGATAGAACAAGACCATGTGCCTTCAATGATTTTGTGGGGTCCCCCAGGAACAGGAAAAACGTCTATAGCCAGGTTCATAGCAGATAAAACAAAACTTCCGTTTTATCAAATCAGTGCTATTGATTCTGGAGTAAAAGAAATCAGGGCTATACTAGAAAATGCAAAAAATGATGGGAAAGCAATACTTTTTATTGATGAAATACATCGGTTTAATAAAAGTCAACAAGACGCCCTACTCGGTGCAGTAGAATCTGGCACTATAACACTTATTGGGGCTACAACCGAAAATCCTTCTTTTGAAGTCAATCGAGCACTATTATCTAGAAGTCAAGTGTTTGTTTTGTCTGAGCTAAGTAAAGAAGACTTAGAAATGCTTATACATAAAGCACTAAAAGAAGATAGTTTATTATCTCAACTAAATATTACAATTCAAGAAATAGAAGCGCTTCTTTATCACTCCGGAGGCGATGCCAGAAGACTCTATAATGTTTTGGAAATAGTCATTAATGCATTAGACTCACCTAAGGTAATCACTAATGATGCAGTAGAGAAAATCATACAACTCAAAAGTGCTTATCACGACAAAAGCGGAGACCTCCATTATGACTTGATTTCAGCATTTATAAAATCTATACGCGGCAGTGACCCTAATGCGGCACTTTTCTACCTTGCAAAATTGCTCGAAGGCGGTGAAGCTCCAGAGTTTATAGCACGTAGATTATTAATATTATCATCAGAAGATATTGGCCTTGCTAATCCGAATGCGCTACTTTTAGCAAATACCTGCTTTGAAGCTGTACAAAAAATCGGCTATCCAGAATGTGATCTCATTTTATCGCAAACTACCTTATATCTTGCTACTTCACCTAAAAGTAACAGCTCATACTTAGCTATCCGAAAAGCACAACAGCTCGCAAAAGAATATTCACACTTACCAATACCATTAGCACTCCGAAATGCCCCAACAAAACTGATGAAAGAACTCAATTATGGCAAGGAATATCAATATGCTCATAACTTTGAAGGAAATTTTGCAAGTATGGAGTTTTTGCCTCCCGAACTTAAAGGTACTCAGATTTATTCTCCTTCACAAAACGCAAAAGAAAATGAAATAAGAGCCCATCTTAGAAATAACTGGAAAAGCAAATATGGATATTGAGATGGTATTAATCTAAAAAAATTAAGTTTGAGCACTAAAGAAAGATTTAACTTCACTTAAATAATTTAAAACTCACGCTCCTTAGAACATGAAAAGTAAAAACCCAAACTGGTTGTCTTATACTGAATACAAAATGAGTGTCAATAAATTTATGCATCTCATTGGCTTTAAATTTACGAGTATTGAAGAAGGCAAAACCGTTGGGGTACTGGCTTTTGATGAACGTCACGAACAGCAAAATGGATTTTTACATGGGGGAATAAGTTCAGCCATTTTAGATATGGTCACAGGGTTTGCATCTTATACTTTAGTAGGCGAAAATCAACAAGTTTTTACTGTAGAGTCTAAAGTTTGTTACTACAATAAGGGAAAAGGAACAGAGTACTTTGCAGAGGGAAGAGTAGACAAAGCCGGTAGAAGTTTTCATTTTTGTGAAGGAGAGATATACTATATCAATAACAATGAAAAAATCATAGTAGCAAAAAGTACTACTACTATGGCTATCGTCTAAGATGTCTGAAATAAAAGCAACATATAGAGAAATTATAGCTATTGCATTACCATTAATGATTGGTAATATGGCTTGGGCTTTTATTGGCCTTACCGACCAAGCATTTATGGGACATTACGGCCGAGTAGAAGAAGCAGCAATAGGACCTGTAAGCATTTTTTATTCCATACTTTTTATGATTGGCTTTGGCTATAGCAGAGGTATTCAAATATTGATGGCTAAGGCATATGGCGCTAATGACAATAAACGTGTTGGATTTTTATTTGATAATTCTGCATTTGTGATGATAGTGGTATCTGTCATAGTCATGATAGCATTATTTGTATATAAAGATTTTCTATTGCGAATTTTGTTATCAGATGAACAAATTATTTTGGCTGCAAATGAATTTTTAGAATACAGAATCATAGGTATTCCCGCCAGTTTTTTAAGTACAGTTTTTGTTAGCTTTTACAGCGGCATAGGCAAAACTCGATTACTTTCTGTATCTGTGCTAACTATGGCTATTATCAACATCATTCTTAATTATTTACTTGTTTTTGGAGAATATGGTTTCCCTAAAATGGGAATAGGTGGTGCCGGTATAGCATCTAGTATTGCTGAATGGATAAGCCTTTGTATACTATCTTCCGGATTGATTTTGAAAGGTTACCTAAAGAAGTTTGATATTTTAAAACTAAACATCAATTTTTCAGAAATCATAAGTATGTCTAAGACCTCTACTCCCCTAGTGATGCAATCAATCTTAGGCAACCTCGGTTGGTTTGTTTTTTTTACTTTGGTAGAAAAGCTAGGACAAAAAGAATTGGCTTCGTCTAATATTCTTCGTCAATTAATGATGTGGATAGGAATACCTATATGGGCTTTAGGCTCTGTTACAAATACAGTAGTAGGCAATCTTATTGGTCAAAAAGCTGAGCATCAGATTAAAAATGCAATCGAAAAAATACTCAAAGTATCATTATCCATTACAGTCATACAAAGTAGTATTTTGTTATTATTCTATAGTTTTATCATAAGTATTTTTTCAGCAGATACTACCATGGCTATATTTAGTTATCGAGCTACATGGGTTATTATAACAGCTACATTTATCATGTCGATATCAAACACACTTTTCAATGCGCTGGTGACAAGTTGTGGAACTCGGTTTGCACTTTACTTTGAGTTGTTTGCCTTAGCTGCATATATGCTCTATATTTATTTTCTTTTTTCTTTTGATTCGCTATCGGTAGCTCAAGCTTGGACTACTGAATGGATATATTGGTCAGTTATTTTAGTAGCTTCGTTTTTCAAACTCAAACAACAAAAAATTATTTAATTTATGCAACAAACTATTTTTTTTCAGCATGTAAATATTGATGTTAGTGGCAATACCCTTTTAGCAGATGTCAGCTTTAGTATAAATCAAGGTGAATTTGTCTACCTTGTAGGAAAAACTGGTTCAGGAAAATCATCACTATTAAAGGCACTGTACGGTTCAGAATCAAAACTTATAGGTACTGCATTGGTTTGTGGCACAGATCTCATTCATATGAGTACTTCTGAAATTCAACAACTCAGAAGAAAAATTGGTGTTGTTTTTCCTGACTTTCAGCTACTCCCTCATGAAACAGTAGAAGAAAATCTAAGAATAATATTGCATGCCACAGGATGGGAGAAAGATGCAGCTACTAAACGTATAGATGAGTTGCTGAATGAAATAGGTGTACTTCACATCAAAACTAAAATGCCACAGCGATTATCAGGTGGCGAACATCAGAAAGTAATCATAGCAAGAGCTTTACTCAATAATCCTCCCCTCATTTTAGCTGACGAACCTACAGGAAATTTAGACCCAGAAACCGCTAATGAAGTCATGCAACTGCTAATAAGAGTAAATCGAGAACATAATACTAGCATTGTTTTTGCTACACACAACTATAATCTAATCGCAAAACATCCCTCACGAATTCTCAAATGCGAAAATAATTTGGTGAGTGAAGAAACTGGTATAAAACTAAATTCTTAATATTCTTTTCATATTCTATTCGTTAAAATTAGTTGTATTAATATAGTTTTTGGGAGTTGTCAGTATATTTACTATGTTTATTTATAAGCAATACTAAAATTATGTCAATACCTAGATTTTCTGTTCCTAAAAACAACTTTCATTTAGACTTAAAAAATCAAGTGAATGAGTATTTCACCTCTACTAAAAAATCAAAGACTGGAACATACGCTTTGTATATAAAAGCAATTCTCATTCTTATATCTTATGTTGCAATTTATGTACACTTATTATTTTTTGCAAAATCTATATTAGCACAAAGTAGTCTTTTGCTCAATACGATATTGCTACTAGAAAGTGCATTATTAGGAGTGCTCACAGCTGCTATAGGTTTTAATATTATGCACGATGGTGCACATGGCAGTTTTAGTAGCTATAGATGGCTAAATAGTCTTGCCGGATTATCATTAAATGTACTTGGTGCTAATGTATTTATGTGGAAAACCAAACATAATGTAGCACACCACACCTACACAAATATAGAAAGTGTAGACGATGACCTCAATGCAAGACCATTACTAAGGATGTGTCTTTCTCAAAAAAGATATAGTATCCATAGATTTCAACATCTATATTTTTTAGGAGCATATTCTCTCCTCTATTTTTATTGGGTATTTGTGACCGATTACAAAAAATACTTTCTAGGAAGAGTAGCTCAAACAGCCATAAAAGATATGAGTGTGGCTGAGCACGTATCATTTTGGGGATTCAAAATTTTGCATAATGTTTTGTTTATAGCGCTACCTATCTATATGATTGGCTTTTGGCCTTGGTTAGCTGGCTTTGCTGTGTATGGCGCTGTAGCTGGCATTATTCTAAGCGTTGTGTTTCAGTTGGCTCATATAGTCGAAGAAACACAGTTTCCAGAGCAAAATCACACTTCTGGCAAAATGGAAGATGAGTGGGCTATAATTCAACTTAAAACCACTGCTAATTTTGCCAATAAAAATTGGTTTTGGAACGCATTTACTGGAGGTTTAAATTTCCAAATCGAACACCATCTTTTCCCAAATATTTCGCATGTACATTATCCTGCATTGAGCTTAATAGTAAAAAATGTATGTAGCAACTATAAGGTTCCTTACTTAGAGCATAGTAGCATGAGCAATGCCTTTGCATCGCATGTAGCTCATTTGAAAACGATGGGAAAGTATTATGAAAATAACAAATGATTTTTTATGAATTGATTTTAAATTTTGTTCTTTGCATATCGAAATACAACAAAAAAGGGTACTAAAGTAAATGCAGAAGTCGTATTCTCTAAATATCGAATAATTAAATCTTTCACTCCTCAATAAATTAAAATTACCATTGGATAATAGCGTGTGCAGGAGGGAAACAGAAATCCTAAAAAAAACGATATAGAAATTTGAAGTTTTGATACATTAGCAATAGAAATAGATAAAATACAATCTAAAAAAGATGGCTATTTTGAAATCCCAATTGAAAGAATTAAGTCGTGAATCTGGAGTATATTTCCCTAGTCAAGAAACATTACAGTCCAAGTTATGTATGATAGTGCCAACGACTATCAAAGCTAAAACACTAGAGCAGTTCAAAAAGTTAGCGGTACAGTGAGTAGAATCAACATCCTTAATGCGCATAGAATTAGAGAAAAAATTATTGAAGTTGGGTTGAATGCGAAAAGGAGTAGTTTGGATACACGAAACAGATACCACAGTTTATTAGCACACGAGTTACCGTTGTAAATTTATATCATAATTCTTTGATGCACATCAAAGAATTTCCCATAATTTAGAAATCGAAATTATTAAATACTATTAAGAACATTAAAATATAAACAAGTCATTAAGAAAATGCTTAAAACAAAAAAGTCCCCAAAATTTGGAGACCTATAGTAGCCCGTAGGGGAGTCGAACCCCTCTTGCAAGAATGAAAATCTTGAGTCCTAACCGATAGACGAACGGGCCTTTTTGATTATCGGAGCGCAAATCTAATAAATATTTGAAATATCGAAAATTTTTTTTCAAAAATTTCTATCCATATTTTTCTGAATTCTCATATCAGATGTTGAGATAGCCCTCTCAATAGTGAAAGAAATTAATTGAAGATTTTTAAAGATGTTACTAAAATAAAAAATGGCTCCTATTGGAGCCATTTTGATGTTGCGGGGGCCAGACTCGAACTGACGACCTTTGGGTTATGAGCCCAACGAGCTACCAACTGCTCCACCCCGCGATCTATAAATTTATGGTATTTATTTAGTAAATTGGATTGCAAATATAGCTCAATTTCTATCAATTCCAAATAAATTGCTTTAATTTACAAAATATGCATAAAGCTGGATTCGTAAATATTGTTGGCTTACCAAATGTAGGTAAGTCTTCTCTACTCAATAAAATTTCTGGAGAAAGATTGTCTATTATTTCGCCTAAAGCTCAAACTACTAGGGCGCGATTGATAGCCATAGTAAATGAAGAGAACTACCAAATCATTTTTTCGGATACGCCAGGATACATTAACCAACCTGCATATGAGCTACAAAGAGCTATGAATTCATTTGTACATGAGGCATTTGAAGATGCGGATGTGCTGTTAGTACTTACAGATCGCTTTCAATCTGCTGAAGATCAGCAATATTTGATAGATCAAGCTAACAAAAGTTCAAAACCTGTTATTGTCGCTGTTAATAAAGCTGATATTTCTACTCCAGAACAAATCAGTGAACTCAATGCACTTTGGTCAAATTGGATACCAAAAGCTAAATGCTTTTTCATCTCAGTGATTGAGAATTTTAATATCAAAGAACTATTTGCTTATATCGTAACACTTTTGCCAGAGCATCCCGCTTTTTATGATAAAGAAGATATTTCAGATCGTTCATTAAGATACTTCGCTTCTGAAATAGTACGTGAAAAGATATTTCTAAACTATCAAAAAGAAATACCTTATGCTTGTGAAGTAGTCACAGAGGAATATAAAGAAAGTAAGGCAATGGACAGTATTAGATGTATTATTTTTGTAGAGAGAGAATCTCAAAAGAATATCATTATCGGCAAACAAGGAAGTGCCATCCAAAAAGTAGGCAAAGAAGCAAGAATTGATTTAGAAAAATTTCTCGATAAAAAAGTATTTCTCGATTTGTTTGTAAAAGTAAAACCAAACTGGCGAGCAAATGAAATGGATCTAAAAAACTTTGGGTATAAATAAAAACATCTTTAAGTACGGGGTTTCCTTTTTATCTTTTCTGATTATATTGCGGTCAGTTTATCGAAATAAAAACAACAATTATGAATTACGATTTAATAGTAATAGGTAGTGGGCCAGGCGGATATGTTGCGGCTATTAGAGCTTCGCAATTAGGCCTAAAAACAGCTATAGTAGAACGAGAAAAATTAGGTGGTATTTGTTTAAATTGGGGGTGTATTCCTACCAAAGCTCTTTTAAAATCTGCTCAAGTTTTTGAATATTTAAATCATGCTGCAGATTACGGTATTTCGGTAGGTGAAAGCAAAATTGACTTTGACAAAGTAATAGGGCGAAGCAGAAATGTGGCTGATGGGATGAGCAAGGGCATTCAATTTTTGATGAAGAAAAATAAAATTGATGTACTCATGGGAAATGGGAAAATAGTAAAACAACAACAAGTAGAAGTCACCGATGAGTCAGGTAAAAAAACAGTATATATATCAAAACATATTATTTTGGCTACAGGAGGGAGATCTCGTGAGCTGCCTAGTGTAAAACAAGATGGCAAAAATATAGTTGGATATAGAGAAGCTATGACCCTAAAAGAAATGCCAAAAAGCTTGCTAGTTATGGGGTCTGGTGCAATAGGTATGGAGTTTGCTTATTTTTATGCTACTATGGGCACTAAAGTTACTGTAGTAGAATTTTTAGATAACATACTTCCGAGAGAAGATAAAGAAGTATCGAAAGAAATGGAGAAAATAATGAAGAAAAAAGGCATACAAATCATGACTGGTGCCTCAGTAGAAA
>JBIKJU010000309.1:0-2529 GCA_044360745.1 Chitinophagales bacterium | reverse complement strand
TAGGAGGATTTCTGATACTACTCTCAGTGGTGGCACACGGCTATATGAAAAGTAGAGCTAAATCTTAGCCGTCTTATTTCGAAGCAAGTGATCAGCGAGTACTAATGCGGACATAGCTTCTACAATGGGCACTGCGCGAGGCACCACACAAGGGTCATGTCTTCCTTCGGGGGTATAAGTTGTAGCGATTCCGTTTTCATCTACAGTCTGTTGTGCTTGGCTGATAGTAGATACAGGCTTAAATGCTACTCTAAAAACGATATCCATGCCATTAGAGATACCACCTTGTATGCCTCCAGAGTGGTTTGTGATGGTTTTTATTGTTCCATCTATATTTTCAAATTCATCATTGTGCTCAGAGCCCTTCATGCTCGAAGCATGAAATCCTTCGCCTATTTCAAAACCCTTTACAGCATTGATACTCAGCATCCCTTTACCTATATCAGCATGGAGTTTGTCAAACACTGGCTCTCCAAGTCCTACTGGACAATTTTTTACTATGCATTCTATAGTTCCACCCAACGAGTCTTTAGATTCTTTTGCTTTTAAAATAGCACTTTCCATTTTGGTAGCGCTGCTTTCATCAGGGCATCGAACCTTTGAGAGCTCAGTTTTAGATAAATCCAACGATTCATATCCTAGCTCCATTTTCACATCACCTATTTGTTTTACAAATGCGGAAATAGACACTCCATAATGAGCTAAAAGAAGTTTAGCGATAGCTCCAGCCGCTACTCTTGCAGCCGTCTCTCTTGCCGATGCTCTGCCACCACCTCTATGATCTCTTATACCATATTTTGAGGTATAGGTGAAGTCTGCATGTGAGGCTCTAAAAACTGTTTTAATGGAGTCGTAGTCTTGGCTTCGTTGGTCTTTGTTGTTGATTAATATCATCAGCGGTACGCCAGTAGATACCCCTCCAAATACTCCACTGATTATAGTTATCTTGTCTTCCTCATTTCTTTCTGTCGTGATATTTGATTGTCCAGGTCTTCTTCGCGCCATTTCAGCATTGATAAAGTCTATATCAATCTTCAATCCAGCAGGACAGCCATCAATCACTACTCCTATAGCTTCGCCATGCGATTCGCCAAAAGTAGTGATACTAAAAAGTTTGCCAAAGGTATTTCCTCCCAATTTTTTTATTTTTATAAATTGCGCTAATATAGTGCTTATCGAATGAAAACAATATTTATGCAAAAAAGATTTTGGAAATATTTTATAATTGGTGAATGAAATGCCCAAGATTTTTCATCTCAACTAAAAAGAATCGAGATAGCTATCGAGATGAGCATTCCATCTGATTTTTAAAATTAAATTGTATATAGATGAAAACATTGCTACTCAACATAAAAGGATTAGGGGGAATATTACCAGATACCACAAGATTATTGAGAGGTGCAGCTATGAATAAATTTTCAATCCTTGAAAACGCTTATCTCGAAATCACTGATAGTCTAATCTCAGGATTCGGATCTATGAATGAACTCCAAGAGCAAAACGCAGACGTGATTAAAGATTTGACGGGAAAGTATGTGCTCCCAGCATGGTGCGATTCGCATACCCATTTAGTTTTTGCAAAATGGAGAGAAGGCGAATTTATGGATAAGCTCAAGGGGATGAGCTATAAAGAAATAGCCAAAAGGGGAGGGGGCATATTGGCGAGTGCAAAAGTACTTCACGATACAGATGAAAGCCTCTTAATCGAAAGCGCATTGGAGCGAATTGAAGAAATAAAATCTACCGGCACTGGAGCCGTAGAAATTAAATCTGGATATGGTCTTTCGGTAGCTGGAGAATTGAAAATGCTAAGAGTGATAAAGCGATTGAAAGAACAAACAAATCTTGATATCAAAGCTACTTTTTTGGGTGCGCACTCATATCCTATGGAGTATAGAGCCAATCATGAGGGTTATTTGACGATGATAGAAAACGAAATGCTGCCAATCATAGCCGAAGAGCAATTAGCCGATTATATCGATGTGTTTTGTGAAGATGGTTTCTTCTCGGCAGACGAAACAGCTCGCTTGCTGGAGAGTGGCCAAAAGTTTGGATTACAACCAAAAATTCATGCCAATGAACTTAATTTTTCGGGCGGTGTAGAGGTAGGTGTGAAATTCGGTGCTTTGTCGGTAGACCACCTAGAGTGCACCGCAGCAGAACAAATACAACTGCTAAAATCCTCAGATACTATGGCTACGGTACTGCCTACTACGGCCTTCTTCTTAAAACTACCTTATGCGCCCGCTCGCCAAATGATAGATGGCGGAGTAGCGCTGGCATTAGCTACTGATTATAATCCTGGCTCTTCGCCTAGTGGCAATTTCCCATTTGTGATTTCACTAGCTTGTATGAATATGAAGCTGACCACTCTCGAAGCACTCAATGCTTCTACTATCAATGGCGCATATGCTATGGGTGTAGAGGAACAATTAGGAAGCCTAGCTATCGGGAAAAAAGCCAATCTCATCATCACCAAACCCATGCCCTCATTAGATTTTATTCCTTATAGATTCGGCACTAACTGGG
>JBIKJU010000308.1:0-2540 GCA_044360745.1 Chitinophagales bacterium | reverse complement strand
TATCCAGTAAGGATTTTAGCAGCCTCTATTACATCTTGTTCTGTGTAGTGAGGGTTTAGTGCTTTACCTACTGTAAATAACTCTTGTAATTCTCTTGCATAGTTTTCGTCAGGAGATCCTTTTCTATTGAGATATCCATTAAGGTATTTGAGCATAGCAGGAGCTAAGGTGATTGCTTTTGTGAGTGCTTTATAGTCACCCATACAGTATTGGCGAATGGTATTTATATATTGATAACCATAACGAGCATCGTTATAAATGGCGATTTCTGTAGCGAAAAGGTTATGCCAAAAGAGCACCATTTTCTCTTCAATCGTTCTTGGTTGATTGATCATTTGCCCCATCCACCATGCCTTGAGCGAGATACCCCTAGGGACCAAAAGATTACCATCAAATGCTGCATTTACCCAAGTTTGTCCAAGTGCCACGGTAGCATTATCATTGGTATTGGAGTAGTGCTTAACAGGTGGACTAGGAGCAGGACCCTGAGTGAGTAGAGCGGTCACTACTTGTTGTAAACTCATGCCAGCAAAATGATTAATGTCGTCTTGCGACACACCAAGCATAGTTCTTTTTAGTAAATGGATAAGTTCTTTTTTGCCAAAAGTACCAGTATATGGTGCTAATCCTGACCTTGAGCGATTTGAATTTGTAGTGCTAACATTAATGTCGGCACCTGCTATTAGTAAATCATTTGCCATAAAATTGACTATTTTATTTTTAAAGTTAAGTCTTAATTTTGGTAATTGGAAAAATTCATGTTAATTTAAATGAATATTTATACGATTTATATAATTAATTGTTCTAATAAGACTTTTATAGACAAAAAAGGTTTAATTCAATTTATTTAAAAATAAATTTGTGGATGATTACATTTGTTTTGTTGGTTTAAGATAAAATTACTATTTTTATAAAGTAAAAGCTGAGAATATAAGCATGTATGAATCTTACCCGTTTTAAAATTATTGTTTTCCTTCTTTTGATTTCATCCACTGTTTTTTCTCAAATCAGAAAATATAGCAATGAATTTATGAATATTGGTGTAGGAGGGAGAGGTCTAGGTTTATCAAATGCCACATCAGCTTCTGTATCTGATGTATATGCTGGATACTATAATCCTGCTGGTCTAGCTCGAATCAATAATTCTTTTCAAGTAGGTTTGATGCATACCGAATATTTTGCTGGTATTGCTAAATATGACTATGGCGCTTTTGCTGTTCCATTTGCAAATAAGACAAAAGTCTTGGGATTTTCGTTTTTTAGATTTGGTATAGATGATATACCGAACACACTTTTTCTAGTGGGTCCAGATGGATCTATTAATTATAATAACATCACATCATTTTCAGCAGCAGACTATGCATTTATGTTTCATTATGCACAAAGTTTTAAGAAAGCTCCTGGTCTTACGATAGGTGGAACTGCTAAAATCATTCACCGCAACATCGGGAAGTTTGCAAATTCTACTGGTTTTGGGGTTGATTTAGGCTTACAGTATCACATTAAAGGCGTTCGAATAGGACTAATGCTAAGAGATATTACTACCACATTTAACGCATGGCGGTTTAATTTTACGGATGCAGAAAAACAAGTTTTGTTAGCTACTAATAATGAATTGCCCAAGAACTCATTAGAGCAAACTGCGCCTCTTGTTTCACTCGGCTTAGGATATCAAATTGGTATAAAAAATAAAGTTTTTATAATTCCAGAAGTAAACCTACTAATGAGCACTGATGGCAAGCGAAATGTTCTACTTCCTGGCAAACCAGTGAGTTTAGACATAGCGGCTGGCTTAGAAATAAGTCTTTGGAATATTGGATTTTTACGAACAGGTGTAGGTAACATTCAAAGATACTATGCTGAAGATGGAAAACGAAACTTTTCAGTTTCTCCTAGTGTAGGAGCAGGAGTAAAAATAAAAGTAGTGTCATTAGATTATTCACTGACTAATCTAACTGCACTCAATGGCTCTCAAGACAATGGATTATATTCGCATGTAATATCGCTAAGAGCAGATATTAATGTAAAACCTAAGAAAAATAAAACGATATCAAAATGATCAATTGGTTATGTTTTTTGAATAAGCATTTAACTGTAGTCATACTGTTTATGTTTTTTTCTATTCAATTAACTTTTGCTCAGCCCTATGGCAATGAATGGATAAATTATAATCAACCTTATTACAAAATAAAAGTGATTGCTGATGGAATGCACCGTATTCCTTATACCACATTAAATGCTGTAATCCCGAATCTTCAAAATGTAAACTCTTCCAATTTCGCCCTTTATCACAATGGAAAAGAGGTTCCAATCTTTGTTTCTTCAAACTCAACTTTAACCACTACCGATTATATCGATTTTTATGGAAGAAGAAATTTAGGCGATATGGACTCAGTCCTTTATGATATTCCCGGCTCACAACCACATCCTTTTTATAGTTTCTTTACTGATACTTCTGCATTTTTTCTAACTGTTAATAGCTCTTCAAATAATTTTCGTTTTGTAGTGACTCCTAATGATACGCTTTCACCTATGCCTAC
>JBIKJU010000307.1:0-2543 GCA_044360745.1 Chitinophagales bacterium | reverse complement strand
CAATATATGAAAAATGGTGTATTTGATGATGAACCCGTGAAAGATGAGTTTGGAAGAACAAATAAGCCATTGAGTCTAGTAAACAAAAAACCAATTGTAGCATCTATACAAGAACTAAAACAAAATACTCGCTCTCGAAGTGCTAAGCTTAGAGTTGCGTTTAGAAATAAAAAAAATGACTGAAGAAAAAGACATATCAACAAATAAAGCAAAAGAGGCTAATACTCTTAAGGGTGGAGGTTTTGCTCATTTTGTAAAGTTCTTTGATGTTATGGGGGAAAATAGTCTTCGACAGATTTTGGTCAGTGCTCCATTTCTGCTTTTTCTTTTGCTCCTAGCATTTTTACATATAGCCAATAATCATTATGCAGATCAAATTGTGAGAAATGTCACTAAAGCAGAAAAAG
Source organism: Chitinophagales bacterium (assembly GCA_044360745.1). Taxonomy (GTDB): domain Bacteria; phylum Bacteroidota; class Bacteroidia; order Chitinophagales; family LD1; genus CALAYL01. Next base: position 2,136 of record JBIKJU010000307.1, on the reverse strand, counting down.
ATTTGAAGGCTTATCGGTGGGAGTATTTGACGGTATCATCTAAACTCACAAAAGCTACTCGCCAATCAGAGTTGGCTAAAAGAATGAAAGAAAATGGAGTCGAAGAATTGAGGCAAGTTCCGAAAGTATTGACAATAGAGAATAAAAGTAAGTAATAAAAAAGTGGCAAAGAAGGAGAACATAAAAAATCAAGTTGTTATTCGAATTTATATCGGATTTCTAATGATATGCCTTTTAGGAGCTGCTATTATTGCCAAAGCATTTTATGTTCAATCAGTAAAGGGTAAACATTATCTTGCTTTAGCAGATAGTTTGCGTATTTATCCAGTAAGTATTAGGGCTGATAGAGGCAATATTTATTCATCAGATGGAAGTTTATTGGCAACTTCTTTACCAGTTTTTGATTTGTTCATCGATTTTAAAGCAGAAGGGTTTACAGATGAAATTTATAAAAAGCATATTGATTCTTTGGCGATTTTAATGGCTTATCAGTTTCCAGCAAAATCTGAAATGCAGTATAAGAAGGAGTTTGCGAAGAACAGAGCAAAAGGAAATAGATATTATTCTCTTCAAAGAAATGTTCCATTTGATGTTTTAAATAGCATGAAGACATGGATTTTTTTTAAACGAGGAAAAAACAAGTCAGGTTTAATAGAGGAATATAAAGAGAAACGCGATCATCCTTATGGAGGATTAGCTTTAAGAACAGTAGGTATAGATGAAAATTTAGATGGAATTTATAGCTCAGGTATAGAGTTAAAATATAATGATTTTTTACAAGGCTCTTCGGGTAAAAAATTAGTTCAAAAAGTTGGTGCAGGAGTTGTAAGACCATTGGATACAAAAGAAGATATAGCTCCAAAACCAGGGCGTGATATTTATACTACACTCGATATTACTATTCAAGATGTTGCTCACGATGCTCTAAGACGAGCATTAATAAAGCACAAAGCCGATCATGGATGTGTGGCAGTCATGGAGGTGAAAACTGGTAAAATAAGAGCACTTGCTAATTTAGGAAGAAAAGATTCAACTACTTATTTTGAGTTTTTAAATTATGTAGTAGGAGAAGCTACTGAGCCTGGATCTACTTTTAAACTGGCTATTGTTGCAGCACTAATGGAAGACGGTTTTGCAAATAAATCTACTACCGTGGATTGTGGAAACGGAACTGCAATGTTTAAAAATCTGACTATACGAGATCATGAAGCTCCAGAGAGTCCTATTATGACTATCCAGAAAATAATAGAAGTGTCGTCTAATGTAGGAGTTGCTAAATTAGCGAGTAAGCATTATGCACATCAACCCAAACAGTTTTATAATCAGTTGAAGAAGTTTGGGTTTGCAGACAAAGTAGATGTAGAGGTGATAGGAGCATCATCTCCAGTACTAGCAAAGCCCGAAAAGTGGAGTGGTGTGTCCATCCCTTTTATTTCACATGGTTATGAGTTAAGGATTACTCCGTTGCATACTTTACAATTTTATAATACTATCGCTAACAACGGGAAATGGGTGAAACCTACATTAGTAGAGAAGATCACTCATTATGCACAAACTATTGATTCTACAAGATTAGTGTCAAAGCAAATTCTTTCAGAAAAGACTGTTAAGGATTTACATGAAATACTTGATGGAGTAGTAGAGCAGGGGACAGCAATAAATCTTAAAACGGATTATTTAAGAATCGCTGGTAAAACAGGTACAGCCAAAATAGCACAGAAAAATAAGGGTTATAAAGAAGACATTTATCAAGCATCATTTTGTGGTTATTTCCCATCTGAAAATCCGGAGTATTCAATAATAGTGGTTATTAATTCTCCTTCTGCTGGTGGATACTATGGCAATGTAGTTGCAGGAACTATTTTTAGGGAAGTGGCTGATAAAATATACTCACGAAATTTGAAACCAGATACTGATTTTTTAAACACAAAGTTAGTAGCAGTTGCTCCTAACATTAAGCAAATCGATAAGCAACACTTAGAACAAATTTTTAGCTATTTAGGAGTCGCAAAAAGTCTTCCTGATGCAGAGTGGGTAAAGCAAAATGGACAAGGTATGACGTCCGTTAATATTTCAGAAAAGCAAATGCCTGATATGTCAGGACTAAGTTTACGCGATGCGATTTTTATCGCTGAA
>JBIKJU010000072.1:0-9159 GCA_044360745.1 Chitinophagales bacterium | reverse complement strand
ATGCCTGATTTATTTGGTTTTATTCACAGCTCGTGTTGGATGTAATCTTATTTTAAGTGATATTTTTCATATGTTCTATTGCTCCAGAATTAGACTTTCTGTTCATTAATTTAATGATAAATTTCTTTAAAAAATTAGGTGGCATTTTATAACCTTTTGCCATTCTTCGACCCATTTCAGGATATTCTTCTTTTGTTGCTGGTGTTGTTCCTAATCCATCAACATATCTGTTGAACATACAAAAAGCTGCTGCTATCAAAACTGTGTCGTGTATTTCTTCATCTATTGCACCATTTAATTTAGCAACATCAATGTCCTCGTTAGTTACAAGTTTTCCGCTTTTTTGAACTTTCCCCGCAATTTTTAAAAGTTGCTTTAATTTTTCTGAAATGTTGGCTGTTTCAATATTCTCTATTATACAGCTTACGGCTTTCCCGTCATCCCCTAAGTGTGCATTTGCTGCAGCAGAATGAGACAAATGACAAAATTCACATTCATTTAAATAAGAGACATAAGAAGCTATCAATTCTCTTTCCCCTGAACTAAGAGGTGACTTTTCAATCAAAAGTGCATTTGCTAAGTTCGACAAAGCATTGCCAGTGTTGTTCTTGTAGAAAAGTAGTTCTACAATTCCAGGTTGTTTAATTCCAGTTTTAATGTATGTCATATTGAATTTATTTAGATCCTCACTTGCCTAAGCGTCACGCTTAGACCAATGGGGTTTATCTGTTTCCAGCCCTAAATCCTCCCCTTCACCTCCTCCAAAAAATCTTTAATCCTATTTAGTTTCTCAATATAGATCAATTTTTTCTTTTCTTCTTTTAGGTTTTTTAGTTGTGCTTTTGCCCCATCTATCGTAAATCCTTTTTCTTTTACTAATGCATAGATGATTTTTAGGGTCTCTATATCGCTTTTTGTAAACAGCCTAGTGCCATTTCGGTCTTTTCGCACTTGCAGTTCCTTAAACTCACTTTCCCAATATCTGATGAGAGAAGCGTTTACATTAAACATAGTCGCTATTTCGCCTATGCTATAGTACAGTTTATCTATGTCGTTGTCTTTGAAACTCACAATAGTTAATCAAGCGTTTGTCCCGAGCTCTTGGAGCGCTCTAGTATTTTAGCAAATGCAGCATCATCCAAATCATTGTAAAAGAAATAAATAGGATTTACGGCTTCGTCATTTTTCAACACTTCGTAGTGTAAGTGTGGCCCTGTAGATTTTCCGGTACTGCCAAGGTATCCAATTCGTTCACCTCTTTTTACTTTTTGACCTTGCCTTACAGCAAATTTAAGCAAGTGAGCATATCTAGTTTTGAAACCGTATCCGTGATTGATAATGATTTGATTGCCATAGCCTCCATAGTTGTACTCCACCATTTCTACCACTCCATCACCAGTGGCATAAATATCTGTACCAGTAGAAGCCGTAAAGTCAAGCCCAGCGTGAAATTTAGGTACTTTATACACTGGGTCTATTCGTACTCCATAACCAGAGGCTATTCTTGTAAGGTCTACGTTGCTAACTGGCTGTATAGATGGTATAGACGCTAACATCGTTTCTTTGTTTTTTATAAGCTCGCTCACTTGGTCATACGATTTAGATTGGATAGCAATTTGTCTTTTGAGCTTATCTATACGTTTTGATACATCTATCATTAATTCTGCATTGTCATATTTTTCAAGCTTTTTGTATCTATTCACCCCACCAACTCCAGCTTGCCATTCATCACTAGATATGGGGTCAGCTTCAAAAATTACTCTATATATACTATTGTCTCTATAATGAAGGGCTTCAATTACTTCCGACATTCTATCAGTTTGGTCTTCCAAAAGGCTATATTGGTCTTTTAATGCGGCTATTTCACGCTTCAAAATCCTTTCTTTAGGCGAATCGACAAACATATATGCAATAGTAGATATAATAAAAGAGAACATTAAAGACGCTACTATAAACAGCGCCACCCTCATCACTTTTGACCAAATACTGACAATCGCTTTTTCGTATTTTAGCGTTTGAGTATTGAAAACAAATTTTTCCTTTTTATTTCGTTTAAACATTTATGCGAAAATTGTTTTAAACTGTTTATTTTTGAAAGTTTTTTTAGAAATCGAGTCCAATATATATAAATTAAGTAAATCAATCAAACAACGTGATGAACGCCAACGATATTAGAAATACATTTTTGAGTTTTTTTGAATCTAAAGGACATAAGATAGTGCCTTCGGCACCTATCGTAGTCAAGAATGATCCTACGCTTCTTTTTGTCAATTCGGGCATGGCTCCATTCAAAGATTTTTTTCTTGGGATCAATACACCGCCTGCTAATCGAATAGCTGATACTCAAAAGTGCTTACGCGTTTCAGGAAAGCATAATGATTTGGAGGAAGTAGGTGTAGATACCTATCATCATACCATGTTTGAAATGCTCGGCAACTGGAGTTTTGGCGATTATTTTAAAACTGAGGCTATTGCTTGGGCTTGGGAACTATTAACTGATGTTTACAAGCTTGATAAGGATAGATTATATGTCACCGTTTTTGAAGGAGATGAAAAAGAAAATTTAGCATTTGATCAAGAAGCTTATAATGAATGGAAAAAATATATTGCTGAAGACAGGATTTTAAAAGGAAATAAGAAAGATAATTTTTGGGAAATGGGAGATACAGGACCTTGTGGCCCATGTTCTGAAATTCATGTAGATCTAAGGTCTGATGAGGAAAGAAAGGCAATTGATGGTAAAACTCTTGTGAATAATGACCATCCGCAAGTAATAGAAATATGGAACAATGTTTTTATGCAATTTGAGCGTAAAGTTGATGGATCACTTTTGCCACTACCCAACAAACATGTAGATACTGGAATGGGATTTGAGAGATTGGTAAGAGCTATTAATGGCAAGCAATCCAATTATGACACTGATATTTTTCAAGATTATATAAAGTTCACAGCCCAAAAAGCAAATTTGAATTTAGCTCTTCATACGGCAGCGGGAGATAGCAAGGAAGCTATAGCTTTGCGTGTGATAGCAGATCATATTCGAACGATTTCTTTTGCCATAGCAGATGGACAGTTGCCTTCAAATACTGGTGCAGGCTATGTAATCAGAAGGATTTTAAGAAGAGCAGTTCGCTATGGTTATTCTACCTTGAAATTTGATAAGCCATTTTTGTTTGAGTTAGTAGCGTTAGTGGCAGATAAGTTTGCTGATATTTTCCCAGAATTGAAAGCTCAACAGTCATTTGTAGAGAAAGTAGTACTTGAGGAAGAAACATCATTCTTACGTACGTTGAGTCAAGGAATAAAACGTTTTGAGGCTATCGTTGCAGACTTGAAGAGTGAAAATGTGATCTCTGGGAAAGTAGCTTTTGAACTGTTTGACACTTTTGGGTTTCCGATAGATTTGACAAAGCTCATGGCCAGCGAGTTAGGGCTTAAAGTAGATGAAGATGGGTTTAATTCAGAACTAAATGTTCAAAAAAACAGATCTAAATCGGCATCCGCCTCTCAACAATCTGATTGGGTAGAAGTCAATCCTGACTCTCAATCAACTTTTATTGGTTATGATGAGTTATCTTCTAAAACTCGGTTAATAAAATATCGCTCTTTAAAAGCAAAAGACAAAGAAAGTTTTCAGATGGTATTAGAAAAAACGCCATTTTATGCAGAGAGTGGAGGACAAATTGGAGACACAGGTATACTCCATTTTGGTGATGAACAAGTAGCTGTTTTTGATACAAAAAAGGAAAATGATTTAATTATACATTTTGTCAACAAATTGCCATCTGAGTTAGATGCTGAAGTATCAGCTAACATCAATGTAGAAAAGCGAAATGCGATTATTAGAAATCACAGTGCCACACACTTATTGCAAGCAGCGTTAAGAGAGGTGTTAGGAAGCCATATTCAACAAAAAGGCTCATTAGTAAATGCCGATTATCTTCGCTTCGATTTTTCGCATTTTTCTAAAGTAACTGATGAAGAAATTTCTAAAGTAGAACAAATTGTAAATCAAAAAATATTGGATAACATTTCATTAGATGAAAAAAGAAATGTGCCGATAGTAGAAGCAGAAAAAATGGGAGCTACTATGCTTTTTGGTGAAAAATATGGTGAATTTGTTCGTGTTATCACTTTTGATTCATCTTTTTCTAGTGAGTTGTGTGGTGGCTGTCATGTGAAAGCAACTGGTGCTATTGGATTATTTAAAATAATAGCAGAATCAGCTGTAGCTGCTGGAGTAAGAAGGATAGAGGCTTACACCGGCACCAAAGCTATAGAATACACCAGTCAAAAATTAAACCTGTTAGATAGTATTAATGCATTGCTCAATAATCCCAAAGACAGTCTGAAAGCAGTAGAAAGTCTAAAGTTAGAAAATCTAGAACTGAGCAAGCGAATAGAGGAATATGATTTGAAAGAAGTGGTAGAAATAAGAAATTCATTATTAGGGAAAGTTAAAGATATTAATGGTATACAAACCTTAATAGAAGACGTATCTGTCAATAGTAATGACCAATTGAAGAACTTGATTTTTATGCTAAAAGCTGACAAAACCAATTTTGTATATGTTTTGGGTGCAGCTATTGGCGGAAAAGCTAACGTTCATATTATGGTTTCAGAAGAGCTAGTAAAACAAAGATCTTATAATGCTTCTTCATGGATAAAAGAATTTTCGCCATTGATTAAAGGCGGAGGTGGAGGTCAGCCTTTTTATGCAAGTGCCGGTGGCACTGATGAATCAGGTATATCTTCTTTTTTGGAGGCCATTAAAAATAAAATTGTATAGTTGTTTAAATTTAAAGTATGAGTTCTATTTATGATAAATATGAGTTGGTAGTTGGATTAGAAGTTCACGCCCAACTTTCTACAAAGAGTAAAATGTATTGTGGCGATGATACTACGTTTGGAAGTATGCCCAATACTCAGATTAGTCCCTTGTCGGTAGGGCATCCAGGTACTTTACCTAAGGTGAATAAGAAAGCCATCGAGTATGCTATTAAAATGGGATTAGCCACCGACTGTACTATTCGTGAAGTTAACGAATTTGCGAGGAAAAACTATTTCTATGCCGACCTGCCAAAGGGTTACCAAATCACTCAAGACAAGACTCCTATCTGCACAGATGGCAAAGTAGAACTAGAGATGAATACTGAAAGTAAAAGTGAAACTATCTACAATAAAATAATTCGAATACAACAAATTCATTTGGAAGAAGATGCTGGAAAATCAATACATGACTTAGATCCTTTTTTTAGTTTGATAGACTTAAACAGGGCAGGAGTTCCACTGATAGAAATAGTTACTGAACCAGATATAAGAACTAGCGATGAAGCTTATCAATATCTTGGAGAAATAAGAAAGTTACTCCGATTTCTAGATATTTGTGATGGTAATCTGGAAGAAGGTAGTATGCGTTGCGATGCTAATATCTCAGTTAGGCTGAAAGGCGAATCAATTCTAAATACTAGAGTAGAAGTGAAAAATATGAACTCGCTTCGAAACGTAAAGCGCGCCATAGATGGAGAGTTTATTCGACAAATTGACATCATAGAAAGTGGTGGTGTTATCTTACAAGAAACAAGAGGATTTGATGCTAATACTGGCAAAACCATAGGTCAACGATCAAAAGAATTTGCGCATGATTATCGCTATTTTCCAGAGCCAGATTTACCTCCTGTAATTGTAACTCTAAACTACTTAGACGCTATACGAGTGGATATGCCAAAACTTCCAAAACAGTTGATATATGAGTATATTAATAAGTACGAATTACCAGCTTATGATGCCCGTATCATCACTGATGATAAAGAAATGGCTTTTTATTTCAATGAGCTCATTCTGCATACAAAAAACTATAAAGCAGCATCTAACTGGATATTAGGCCCTGTAAAGTCATACTTAAATGAGAATGGATTAACAATTGCCGATTTTGTACTAAAACCAATGACTATAGCACTCCTTATAAAGTTGATTGATGAAGGCAAGACAAATTTTTCCATAGCTTCTCAAAATATTTTTCCAGTATTGGTCAACAAACCTGAAAAAACTCCACTCGAAATAGCTGAAGAGTTAAATCTTATTCAAAGTGCAGACGAAGATTTAATGAGTTCGCTAGTGGATGAAGTACTGAGTAGTTTTGAATCAAAGGTAGCTGAATACAAATCTGGGAAAAAAGGACTTATGGGACTTTTTGTAGGTGAGGTAATGAAAGCTTCTAAAGGAAAAGCAAACCCAAAAATTATTAATAAACTGCTTTCGGAGCGATTAGACCAATAGATTTTTTTATTTTAGAGTTATATTTTTAAATATCAAATAAATTCAATGAAGCATTTAATTCTTTTAACGTCACTATTTCTACTGTTTTCTTGTAATTCATCTGGCGGTGCTGATAACTATACCATCAATGGTAAAATAGAGCAAGCAGCAGGAAAAAAAATTACACTTGAGCGATTGTCTTTGCAAACCATAGTACTAGTAGACTCTACTACAGCATCTAGTGATGGTACTTTTAAAATGACTAACAAGGCTGATAAAGGGTTTTATAGACTTAAAGTAGATAATATGTTTTGGATTCTTTTGCTAGAAAATGCTGCTTACAAATTTTCTGGAAACATGACTAACCCTTTACAATATACTTTCACAGGAACTCCTGGAGCTGAAGAAATGGTGAAAGCAGTGAATTATAATTCTGAGAAGCAACAACAACTTCAACGATTAAATGAAGAGTTTTATGCAAGACAAAATTCTGGTCAACCGATGGATAGTCTAAAATTGTTTGCAGAAGGCATACAACGAACAGGAGAGGAGTTTGAAAATACGTTGAAAACTAAGTTTAAATCAGCCAAAGATCCAATGGTAGCTTTATATTACACTTCTTTCCTTCCTATCAATAAATATCCAAACGAAAACTTGGAAATGATAAAAAGAATGGAAAAGGAAATGCCGAAATCTACCTACACATCTGAAATTAAAGCTGTATATGACCAAATGCAACAACAAGCAAAGCAAATGGAAGAAGAAAAGAAGCTTGCCGCAGCAACAGCAGAGGGTGGTTTAGCTCCAGATTTGGAATTTACAGATCCTAACGGCAAATTGATAAAATTATCTTCTTTAAGAGGTAAAGTTGTTTTACTTGATTTTTGGGCATCTTGGTGTGGGCCGTGTAGAAGAGAAAATCCTTCTGTAGTGGCTGCATATAACAAGTTTAAAGACAAAGGATTTGATATTTATAGTGTTTCTTTAGATCAAGATAAGGCAAAGTGGATTAGTGCTATAGCTCAAGATGGTTTGGTCTGGAAAAGTCACGTATCAGACCTTAAAGGATGGCAATCACAAGCTGCAGCTAAATATGGTGTACAGGGTATTCCTGCTCAATTCTTATTAGATAAAGATGGTAAAATAATAGCTAAAAATCTAAGAGGAGAGGAGTTGAGTAGAAGGCTTGCGGAAGTGCTCAAATAGTTTTTTTAACAGCTCATTTATAACAATTCCTTGTTTCATCCGTTCTCTTTAAAATAAAAAACAATGAAAAAGCTAATCTACATTTCCATATTCGCATTTCTACCTCTCTTGAGTATGGCACAAATCGGGAATTTCGAGGAAGTTGTTTATCTTAAGAATGGAACTGTTATTAGGGGAGTAATCATAGAGCAAGTTTTGGGAGTGTCATTAAAAATTAAGACCCGCGATCAAAACATATTTGCTTTTGATATAAACGAAGTAGAAAAGATAACAAGAGAAGAGTTATTGCCTCCAGCACCCCCTCATCAACCACACTTTCATAGTCATGCAGGACATAATCATGACGGAGAATACTCTTATAAACCAAAGCCATTTGTAGCTCATAGTAGATATAAACCTAGCGGAGCATATTTGCTTTTTGGATTTAATGGTGGTGCTAATAAACTTGGTCGAGGACTTGGTTTAGAACTGACTGTGGGAGGCAAAATTTTTAGACGTGGAGAAACTACTCGATTTCACAAAACAGGAGCTGATGTTTGGTTGTGGGGAGGAATAAATGGAGGCTCTCCAAGATTTGGAAGACAAAATGATTTTGAAGGAAATATTCAAGTTGGATTAAATGCAGGGCCAACTACTGCAATACGTTTGAGAGGCCCCTCATACTTTTTTATTACACCATATTCTGGAGTTAACGTGATTTTAGCTAGAAGAAATTTTTTTGATAACAACCTTGGTGGAAATACTATCCAAGAAGATATTGGAGCTACGGTACCTGTAGGACTTAAGCTTGAGTTTACTAGAAAGCGTTTTTTCATTGGCAATAATACAGCTGTGGGAGGTATGTTGAGCACTGATGGATTTGGTGGTTATTTCAGAACTACCTTAAATCTAGGCGTTAAGTTCTAATCATTAGCAGTCTTTTTACTATCTTGTTTGCCTATTGACTAGAGCTGATAGTAAAATTATGTGCTTACACATTACATTTAAGACACTTAAGCATTTCGTTTCTGTTGCTTTTATCAGCGTGTTTATAATCTCATTAAAAAAACATTTCCCATAGTCGGAGATACATTAGTGTTAGACAGTTTGAGTATTATTCCCAATACCTTAAATTTAAGAGATGAAATGGGAAGTCTCATTGATGAAAGTACCTATACTTTTTTCCCTTTTTCATCTAAGGTGATTTGGTTGCAAAAGCCACAATCTTTTGTTACAGCCACTTATCGACATTATCCATTTGCACTTGCTAATCGATTCTACAAAAAAAATATTCAAGATTATATTAATCAAAATACTGTCATAAATATAGCAGGATTTGAATATCGCCCTACCAATAAAATTGATGATTTTATAGATTTTGGGAGTATAGAATATGCGGGTAATTTCTCACGTGGACTAAGTTTTGGAAGTAATCAAGATGTAGTTTTAAACTCAGTCTTAAATCTTCAGTTGAGAGGAAATCTTACGAAAGATTTAGAAGTTATAGCCAATGTGACAGATAATAATATTCCAATACAACCTGATGGTACAACCCAGCAGCTGCAAGAGTTTGATAAGATTTTTATTCAACTTAGACGAAAAGAACAAAGCATTATTGTTGGAGATTTTGACATGATTGCTTCTCCTGGATATTTTATGCGCTATTCAAAAAAGGCACAAGGAGCGAGAATAGATGGTGTGGCTGATTTTAAAAAA
>JBIKJU010000185.1:0-4448 GCA_044360745.1 Chitinophagales bacterium | reverse complement strand
TATGGTGGTAGCCAAACCCGCCCCTGATGTGGTTACATCACCTGTAAGTGCACCGGGGGTCTGGAGCGAACCGCTGCTCACGGTTACAATGCCGGTTCCCGCGGGTGCAGGTCCGGTTGGACCTTGTGCACCTGTTGCTCCATCATTTCCATTAGCTCCGGTAGGACCGATTGGACCTTGTGCGCCTGCTGGACCTTGAGCTCCATCAGCACCGTTTGCGCCTGTGGCACCTTGCGGACCTTGTGCACCAGTTGCTCCAACAGCTCCCGGAGGGCCAATTGGACCTTGTGCACCTGTTGCTCCATCATTTCCATTAGCTCCCGTGGGTCCGGTTGGGCCTGTCGTTCCTGAACTTATACTCTCCCAGGTACTACTATTGTAATAGTAGAACCCCGGGGTGTTGTCCGTCTGATAAATCAACAATCCGTTAGGTGGCGATGTAATCGCATTGCGTTGTGCTTCTGTCATTCGGGGTATTAGTACTCCTGATGTTGTACTGCTAATATCCAATTGAGCTTTAGCATTGGGCGCATTAGTGCCAATACCCACCGAGCCTTCGATGATGGCACCATTAGCCGGGGCGGGAGTGGTAGAGTAGTTGTTACCTACTGAAAGATTTCCCTTTATAGAGCCCTTGCTGGCAGGGGCACTTTCGCCTATACCTACATTTTGGCTGCTGGCTACTTGGCTTGCAAAAACCATAGCAGATAGTAATAGAACTTTTTTCATTTTATATTTTTAATTATGATTGACATCCTAAAGTTAAGGAATTGCCAAAAAGTAGATTGTCTAAAATTTTTTTATTCTTAGCATCCAGAGTTGTTAAGCTATAAGTTGGCTTATATTTGAGAAACGAAACCAAAAGCGAAAAACCATGTCACCACAGTCTGATCTCTTTATTTTGATAAAATCTCTTTCTCCCTCAGAAAAGAGATACATAAAAATGTATGCAGCAGCTACTGGGGGCAAAGAATCCTTCGGGTATATTAAGCTGTTTGATTTTTTAGAAAAGATGCCGGTGTATGATGAGGCTGCAATAAAAAAGAAGTTTAAACACGAGCGCTTTATACGGCAGCTTAGCGTCTTGAAAAACTACCTGCATGATTTTATTCTGCGCATTTTGTTGCACGGCAGCCGAGATTACCGACCAGTTGCCGATCTGCATATACAGTTAGGCGCGGTACAATTGCTGTATGAAAAAGGGTTGCACAAAAACTGTTTAAAGCTGATTAAAAAACTGAAAGATACTGCCGGACAACTGGAGGAGTTTGGCATATTGGATAAACTATACGACTGGGAGGGAAGAATTTTATTGAACGAAGCCAATATCCCCGATGCGATTAAAAAAGCACAGGAGCAGATTGAAATAGTTAAAAAAAGACAGACCGACCTAGAGTATAAATTAAAGTCTCTAGAAGTATATGATTTCATTAATAGTGGATACCTTATTGATCGGGACGGAAAGCAAAAAACACAAAAGATGTATACCGCCTTGAATAAAAAACAACCGGCAGAAATACAGATAGGTATTTTGGGTAAATACTACTACCACACCGCCTTAAAAATATTGTCAAAAAAACTAATGAAAAGTGAGGATCAAATCTTTCATGCCACCGAAGCCATTCGGCTACTGGAGAGTAACAAGCATTTTCTAGAAGCCAACCTGAGGCTTTACATCACAGTTATGTATAACTATTCTATTGCACTTACCGACCTTGGACAATTTAGTGAATTACTCCGTTTTGTAAAGCAAAAGCGACAGCTTATTCATCAGCTGAATGAAGACCGACATAGAGAATTAAAACACGAGGGCGAAGTCTTGTTGCTGAACATTGAAATAGTGCTTTACATCAATGGAGCCTTGGCTACTCTTCCACGCGATGGGGTAGCTAAAGCCAAGTGTTACATTAATGAGAGTCGCAGCTACTCTAATGCATTTCATATTCTGGAGTTGTGTCGAAACATGATGCATGCGCTATTTATGGATGAAGCCTATGATGAAGCCCTGTTTTTTTTAAGTGAGGTGTTAAACAACACCAGCTATAAAATGCTCCCTTTAGCCTATGCCCAAATGCGCTTCCACGAACTTTTAATCTATTATGAAATGGGCGATAGAAACAGAGTGAGAAGCCTGGCAAAAACCTTGCTTTGGTTACTCCAAAAGCAAAAACAACTGCAGCCATTCGATCAAAAACTGATTACTTTACTGAAGGTCAATATGCCTGAAAAAAAAGCAACTTTATTAAAACAACTCCTCTCTGAGCTCGAAAATGCTCCATCATCAACAACAATTTCGTTAATGCAGGACGAAGTACATTTAAAATCGTGGTTGATTAAACATCACCGCTATCGCAAGTTTAGCGAAGCGTAACTTGTGATTTTTTATCTTGAAGTTTCTAACTTCATTCTATAAATGAATTATAATAATTCAATTTCTATAAGCCCTTTTCCTCCTGCATAATCTATTGCACTACTCCACTTCCAATGCTCCGCTTCATTTACAAATCCAGCTAATACAGGATTTTGGTGTATATAATCTATCTTTTGGTCGATTACTTCATTGCTAAACAACTCAATTGGCCTATTGTCTTGTCGCCAAAACTGAAAGTCCTTGTTGTTTGAGTTGTATTGTCCTGCATTATGAAAAATGGCTAACATCCACTCCTTTCTGCTTTCTTGAATATTAGATTGTAATTCTTTTATAATGGTTTTACTGGTATGCTTTTTAAAATCTCTGACTATATCCACTAAATTAAATCCATCAGCCACACTAGCTACCCAGTGTACATGGTTGGTCATTACTACCTAAGCATGAATTCTTAATCCTTTTTTGGCTTGGCAAAATTGAATACTATCTAACAAGATATTTTTGTACTCTTCGCGGGTAAATATATCTATCCAACCCACAGTGGCAAAACTCATAAAGTAAAAACCATTGGAATTATGGACTTTGTATGCTCTACTCATATCTGCAAAGTTAAAAACTTTGCAGATTTTCACTCACAAGTTACGCTTCGCTAAACTTGCGAGATCGGGGAGATCGGGGGATAAACCGAAAATTTTAGTTTAGCACACAAGCACCGCTACGCTAATGCTTGCGCGAGTTGGGGCGTATGGAACTGTGTGGTTATAAAGGAGAACATATAGCTGAAAATGTAGCTCGCATTTTCATCAATATGCGTGATTTACCAACCTATTGGCATTTAGCTGAAAAAATAATAAAGATACTAGCACAATCTCGCGACCACAACAAGCACATGATTGACTTAAAATACACTCAACTTGGTTGTGGTCTTGTGTTTGAAAACAAAAGTAATGACGGTATTATATACTTTAGAATTACCCATTGTTTTGGTAAAAGTTGGTGATTTATAGACTATAGAGTTGTTTCATCTAGATTAGATTCTTACTTAAATTCTAAATATTCAAAAACCTAACATTGCAGCAGGAGCTAATAGGAATGTTGCAGGATTGACAAAGTCAGTAACCGTCTGCCTTAGAGCTACTGGTAAATTGTGTTCTTCGCTACTGTGATGAATCAAATGTTCATTCCTCAAAATGTTGTATTCATGCCGCCAATATACATAAAGATCAATGACCAAAAAACTGATTATATATTCTAAAGCTTTAGACTCAACTTTAAATATGATAATATGCTTCAATAAAAAATCATAAGACAATAGATAAATCGTCAATCCTAAAATTTTAAAGAGTGTGTTTGTTAATCCAGAACATAGACTAGAAACAGCATCCATACTGTTTATGACATTTTTCTTTTTAACTTTCGCTGCTATTAACTCAATGATCATTAGTAGCAAGAAAATAGGCAAAAAAAATTTCAAAGCTCCTGCAAAAGTTTCCATTTTTATCGATTGTGATTTAGAATGTACGCAGTACAAAAGTAAGTAAGCTGAGGGGAAATGTGATTAACAAAAGATAATTACCATTTCTTGGAGGATACACTTTTGCGGATTCTGCTTAACGACACAGGCGTAGCGATTTGCTTATTGGCGATGGGCGGTATTGTTTCAACCAATGGTGATGCGGAGCTCAAAATTTTTGGCTACCACAAAACAGCACGAAACACCGCCTATTACAAATGTGCTGTTATAAGCTGTTTTTAATTGTTCTAATGTATTCACGAGTAATTTGTTTTATCTGAGAATATGTTTCAGATTTTTGATTAGTTGGTTCATTCAAATAAAGTGCTCGATTAATTTCTAGCATTATGGTTGAAACGTTTTTATTTTTTTGGTAATGTTCGAGTGGCACTATAGAACCTTTATAAGGCCAATCAATGCCTAATGTATAACCGGCTTTTTCAAAAAATGAAACCGATATGTCTATTAACTCCTTGGTTGTATGAAATGAATCAGTACCAATATTAAAATCAGGTCGTTTTGGGTTTTTATCAAGGTCTCTTTTTAATGGTTTGCTAGGATATGAAT
>JBIKJU010000305.1:0-2564 GCA_044360745.1 Chitinophagales bacterium | reverse complement strand
GCAGATAATGCAAGCCATTTTGATAAGTTCATTTTCATTGTTTTTGTTTATCGGTTTTTTATTAAGGGTTTGCTAAGATATAAATTTTTTAAAATAAAATGTTAAAAATTTAGGATTTCGGGACATTCGATGTAATTTTTTCCTTTTAATGGGTTCAAAGAATTATCATCTACGCCAGACCAATTGAAAATTAACGACAACTCATGACTGCCACCTGTTCTTCCAACTTGCTTAGAAATAGTCACATCATAGCTATATCCAACTCTCACTTTGCCTTTTTTTATACCTAATACGGCAATAAAGGCATCAGGGTTACGTAGGGCATATCGAAACCATGCTCCAAAATAGACTAAACTAACTCCACTCATAAGTCCAGCATTGATTTGTAGGTTTTTTCCTTGGTTTGCTATTAAAACGTTTGGAGATAAAAAAATATTGTATTTGTATTCTCTGGCATGCTTAAATTTAAAGTTTGCACCACCATGGGCTATCATCCGAAAAGGCGTGCGTACGTCACTATCATTATAAAAAGACTCTTTTGGCATAATGGCATTTCTGATAGAAAATCCGCCATAAAAAACATTGTTGAACAAAAGAATGCCAAATCCTGCATCTCCACCATAGGTATTGAAACGCTGTGGCAATACTTCCATCGTTGGGTTTGGTACATCTATGTTGTTGTAAAAACCAGTGTACGGATTGACCATATCCGAAAAAGTAAATTCATTCCATTTTATTCTTCGATTGATGAACGATCCTTCTAAGCCTAGTCTTATTCCTAGTTTTTTTGATACTTTGATTTGAAAAGCATAAGACATGGTGATTTTGTGCGTAGTTATCAGTCCATTGGCAATAAGATCGCCAGTATAATATAATCCTAGACCAGATCGGGCTTTTTCAATAAAGCCATCTACTCCGGCCATATAGGTAGTGTACCCACCATTAAATCCAGCTCCAAGTTCTGGCCATTGATTTCTATAATTGAAGGATGCTCTTGGTCCCATTGATATGCCAGCCATGGCAGGATTGATATGAAGGGGGGCTGTCCAGTACTGCGAAAGCTCTACATCTTGGGCATTTAACAAACATATGACAAAAATAAATAGCGAACTAGCACAAAATCGCTTTATATTTGTTGTATTGTTTTGCATAATATTTTTCAAACTCGTTCGTTTAGCTATCAGTTTCTAAAATTTTAAATTGCGAATCTAATCCGATTAACGAAAAAACACAGTATATGTTGCGACCATTTTTAGTAAACGCTTTTTTATTTTCAATTATTGCTTTTGATACGCAACCTATTTTTGCCCAATCAACAAATGTTTCTTTAAGTTGGAAAGCAAATCCAATTATGTTTACAA
Organism: Chitinophagales bacterium; assembly: GCA_044360745.1. Classification (GTDB taxonomy): domain Bacteria; phylum Bacteroidota; class Bacteroidia; order Chitinophagales; family LD1; genus CALAYL01. The sequence continues at coordinate 1,203 of JBIKJU010000305.1, read as the reverse complement.
ATCAAGATGATCGAAAAATTCAGGTACCTACTTTTGAAGGAGCTGCTCACATTTTTTCTTTTCAAGGTTTACCTTTATTTGTAACTGAACAGAAAGTGCCTTCAGATGGAAATTTTGCGTTCATAATAGAAAATGAAGTGACAGAGGTAGTTGAAAATCCAAGCTTTGATATTAAAAACATAGCTTCAAATTTTGAAGGCAAACAAACAATGACAACAGAGCAAAAAAAGGATATCTTGACTCTTCAGCTTATTCCTTTACGATTTGCTAATAATCAAATAGAAAGATTAGTCTCTTTTTCACTTCGAGTAGAAAAACAGTCTAGCCGTCCTCAACATAGAGCGGGTAATGCTTTTGCATCCCAATCTGTTTTATCTCAAGGAAACTGGTTCAAAGTGTCTGTGGTCGATAATGGAGTTTATAAATTAGACTATAATTTTGTGAAAAGTAATTCTGGAGTTGATCCTGCTTCTATCGCATTTAACAACATAGGCGTTTTTGGTAATGGAGGAGGAATGCTCCCAGAAATAAATAATGCTCCCAGACATGACGACCTCCAAGAAAATGCAGTATTAAGAGTAGACAACAATAATAATGGTCGGATGGATGCTGACGATTACATCTTGTTTTACGCTCAGGGCCCTAATGAGTGGAAATATGATAACGCTATCGGAAGATTTGTGTTTGTCAAAAACTTATATAGCGACAAAAATTTTTATTTTATATCTACAACAGAAGGAAGTGGAAAGACTATAAATGCTTTTGCTAATGGTCCAAGTCCCACTCATTTTGTAAATAGTTTTACAGACTATGCTGTTCGTGAAATGGATGAATTTAATACAATTAATTCGGGAAGAGAATGGCTTGGAGATAAGATGTCTTCATCAAAACCCACCCTAAATTTTTCTTTTAACTTTCCCAATCTTTTGACGAGCGAGCCTGTCAAATATAGATCTATGGTAGCAGCCACTTCACGCTTTAGCTCTACTATTGAATTTTCAGTAAATGGGACTTCTGTTTTCAATCATTTTACGTCTGGTATATCTGATGGTGCTTATAAACCAGGCTTTATGCCTTCAAATCAAAATGGCACTTTTTTAGCATCTGGGTCATCACTTAATTTTGCCTACAATTTCTCAAATCCAGATCAAGGAAGCTCCTCCGTTGGGTATCTAGATAAACTCGAAATAAATGCGCAAAGAG
>JBIKJU010000071.1:0-9191 GCA_044360745.1 Chitinophagales bacterium | reverse complement strand
GGGAAGTTTTACGCTTTTGCGATAAGCTTCAAACTGGAAATGGGCTCTATTCATTTGTCCTTTCAGGGTTTCCCGCTTCGGAGACCCCGCAGAGACAAAGTGGAAAATTGTGATAAATTTAACGTTGTGACAAAAAAAAATGAAGCCTCTGAATATCAAAGGCTTCATCTTTTATAAAGTTTATAGTAATTACTTAGCTTTTAAAGAAGCTACTTTTGCAGCCATTTTAGCTTTTAAATTCGCTGCTTTATTAGAATGTATATATCCTCTTTTAGCTAATTTGTCTAATAAAGAATAAGCTGTAGGTAAAGCTTTTTGAGCTTCGCCTTCTTCTTTAGTAGCTCTCAACTTACGAAGAAAGTTTCTCGTAGTTTTTGCATAATATCTGTTTTGCAAACGTCTTTTTGCTGTTTGTCTTATTCTCTTTTTAGCGGACTTGTGATGAGCCATTATGATTATTTTTTGGGATTGCAAATTTAGGATATCTATCCAAAAAAACAAAGTTTATAGCGAAAAAATCTAAAAACAGCCTAAAAATGGCTTTTAAAACCCTTGTATCCTCCCTTTTGCACTCTAATAATATAACCTAGTCTTAAAGCTTCGTAACTTACCAAATATTGATTTAAATCTTTCAACATAAATGGAATCACTTTTGACATGAAGGTTTGAAATTATATATTATCAAATTTTATATCTATCTTTATTTATAAAAAATGAATAGGAATTTAAAATACTTTTATAATTTGCGAACATATAATAAAAGATAATATATGTCAAAAAAACTAGCTTATATTCCTTTTGGAGTACTCATTGCTATTGTAGTAGCCTCATTGTTTACATCAACAAATCCGATAACTGAAAGCAATAGTGCTTCATTTGATGCAGCAGATACAGCTTGGATACTCACAGCCTCAGCATTAGTATTGATAATGACTCCTGGACTAGCATTTTTTTATGGTGGTATGGTGAGTAAGAAAAATATACTCTCTACAATGCTCCAAAGCTTTATATCTATGTCAGTAATCACTGTACTATGGATTATAGTTGGTTTTAGCTTATCGTTTGGCGATAGTATTGGTGGAATAATCGGCAATCCTATGACCTTTCTTTTTATGAGTAACATTTCTAATGGTGAACCAATTTCTTCTGCTGATGGACTGATACAATTAGCGCCCACTATACCATTAGTGCTTTTTGCTTTCTATCAATTAAAATTTGCAATTATCACACCTGCACTCATAACGGGAGCATTTGCAGGTAGAGTAAAGTTTACGTCTTACGTTTTTTTCATAGTCCTTTTTAGTCTGTTTATCTACACTCCACTTGCACATGCTACATGGCATCCCGATGGTGTTTTAGCAAAAATGGGTGTTTTAGATTTTGCGGGAGGGACAATGGTACACATGAGTGCTGGCATGGCAGCATTGGCAAGTGCATTGTATTTGAAAAGAAGAACCGAAGTAAACCTTACACCAGCACGAATTTCGTACGTATTGTTGGGGACTGGATTATTATGGTTTGGGTGGATTGGGTTTAATGCAGGGTCTGCATTTGGTGCTAATGCTTTAGCTGCAAATGCACTTGGCACAACAGGAGCTGCATCTGCTGCTGCTGCAATAACATGGATAGTTTTTGATACTCTTCATGGACGAAAACCTGGAGCTATGGGTACTTGTATTGGTGCAGTAGTGGGCTTGGTAGCAGTAACTCCTGCAGCAGGTTTTGTTAGCATTCCGCACTCGCTAGCTATAGGTGTTATTAGTAGTATAGTAAGTAACTTAATGGTAGAATGGAGAAGCCGAACAAATATTGATGACACCCTAGATGTATTCCCTTGCCATGGCGTGGGAGGCATTTCAGGTATGTTGCTCACAGCAGTTTTTGCCAACAAAAACATCAATAGTGCAATACAACATAATGGTCTTCTTTTTGGTGAAACAAAATTGTTCTTCACTCAATTGATTGCAATAGTAGGAGTATCATTATTTGCATTTGTAGGTACAATAATTTTATTAAAAATTACTGATTTAATATCACCATTAAGAGCAACTGAGAGCGAAGAGGAAGAAGGGTTAGACTGGTCACAGCATGGAGAAAAACTGTAAAGTTTTCAATATAAACTTATTCAAGTTTCAAGGCTAAAGAAAAATTTTAACTACTTCAACAATAAAATCATTTTCATTATACAAAAAAGCCCCTAAAAAGGGGCTAATTTGGTTTAACTACAGGGAAAATCAATCGGGTAAATCTTCTAAAAAAGTATTATTTTTTCTAAATAATGGTTTGTTAGAATCGAAGTCTGCTCCTAAAGTAAAATCAGACATATGTTTTTCTTCTGAAGGGAGACTATTGTTGATTTGTATGTTCTTTCTTAAATAAGCAGGGTTATCTTCTATATCTTTCAGATTGTTGCGATTTAAAGAGCGATGACTCAATTGATTCAAAATCTTTTTTCTATCCGTCAAATCTTTCTCCATTTGCTTCTCTGTAAAGGTTGGATTCTGAATTTCGTATTTCTTTACATTCACCACTTTGAATTCATCTTCTGTAGGCTCCAAAGTTTTTTCTTCAGCAACTTCATTAATAATAGTATTACTATGCTCCTCTACATCTTCTTGAGTTGCCTCCATTTCAAAATCAAAAGAAACAGTATTCTCATTTTCGGTTAATGAAGAAAATAAGTTTAACTCTGAATCATCAGTAAGCTCTTTCATAACAAAAATATCTTCCTGATTTATCTCTTCAACTACTTTAGTAGTTTCGAGTAGAAATTCGTTTGTTTGTACTACATTGGTTAATGGTTTTTCAGATAACTCATGTACTACTCTTTTTGTAGCAACAGAAAATGACGGGTTGCTGTTTGGTTCAAACCCTGTAGCGATAATAGTCACAGAAATTTTATTGCCAAGTGTAAGATCTTCACATGTACCAAATATAATGTCTGTTTCTTTGGCGATATCTTGCAAATACTCATTGATAACTGTAATCTCATCTATAGTGATTTGATCAGAACCAAAAGTGATATTTACAAGAACTTTTTGAGCACCTCGAATATCATTGTCATTTAGTAATGGGGAGTTTAGAGCTCCTTGAATAGCATTAATTGCACGTCCTTCACCTTCAGCGACCGCATTACCCATGATTGCAACACCAGAGTTTTGCATTACATATTTCACATCTGCAAAGTCTACATTGATGTAACCAGGAATTGTGATGATTTCAGAAATACTTTTTGCAGCAGTAGTCAAGATATTGTTTGCTTGATTAAAAGCTTCAGACTGTGGTGAATTGCCAAAAATTTCCCTGATCTTATCATTAGAAATCACTAAGATAGTATCTACACACTGTTTAAGCTTTTCAATACCAGCTATAGCTTGATTGAATTTTCTCTTTCCTTCAAATGAAAATGGAGTAGTAACAATAGCAACAGTCAAAATACCCATTTCTTTAGCAATCTTAGCCACTACAGGTGCGCCACCAGTACCAGTGCCACCACCCATTCCAGCTGTTACGAAAACCATTTTTGTGTTTTTACCTAATATATTTTTGATTTCTTCAATTGACTCTTCAGTAGCCTGCATACCCATATCTGGATTTGAACCTGCTCCAAGCCCTTGAGTAAGTAACGGACCGAGTTGAATTTTATTAGGGATAGGACTCGTTTCTAGTGCTTGTGCATCGGTATTTGAAATAACGAAGTTAACTCCAACTATTCCTTGATTATACATATGATTTACGGCATTGCCGCCACCGCCACCTACACCAATAACTTTGATGATAGATGACTGATCTTTGGGTAAATCGAATTGTAATAGAGACATATTCTTGTGTTTTAAATTTTAAAATTAATTTTGTTTAAAGTCGTCATCATTGTTTATACTATCATCAGAAAACCAATCATTTACTTTCTGAGCCATTGAGTTTATCCAACTACTTCCTTTTTTCTTCTCATTAGAAAATGAAGTTCTGCTAGTTTCTGAAACATATGGAGACTCCTCTAATTGGACACTTTCTTCTTTCAGCTGATTTTCAAATTGGTCTAAAACGCTGATTTCTTCTTCAACAACTTCTTCTTGAACTATTTCTTGTTTTAGCTCTGTAAAAATAGGAGTATCTTCTTCAAAATGGAAACCACCTTGCTCCTTAAGAATTTCGTAGCCCTTTACTATGAGTCCAGCACCAGTAGCAAAAATCGGGTTCTTTAAACTCTCAGCAGAACTAAGATGCAAATACTCTGATGGATGACCAATACGAGTAAGCATTCCAGTGTGATACTCTACAAATTGTTTGAGATGTTTTAATTGCGAACCACCTCCTGTAATTACTATACCTGCTATAAGCTTTTTTGCATAGCCAGAAGACTTGACTTCATAAAATACATGCTGAAAAATCTCCTCTAATCTAGCATTAATAATATTTGAAAGATTAAACATTGAAATTTCTCTTCTTTCTCTGCCAGCTATGCCAGGAATTGATATAAGTTCATTCTCACTTGTACCCTCAGGTAAAGCGTGACCAAACTTAACTTTAAGACTTTCAGCTTGCTTTCTAAGCACCATGCAGCCTGATTTGATATCTTCAGTAATAACGTTGCCAGCTAAAGGGATGACCGCTGTATGTCTGATGATATTGTCATGAAAAATAGCTACATCTGTTGTACCACCTCCTATATCGACCAATGCTACACCTGCTTCCATTTCCTCTTCACTCAATACAGATGCAGAAGAAGCTAATGGCTCCAAGACTAAGCCATACATTTCTAAGCCAGCTCGCTCAACGCACTTCTTTATATTTTGTGCTGCTGCTACTCTTCCTGTGATGATATGAAAATTTGCCGTTAAACGACTTCCACACATACCTACAGGTGTTTTTTGAACAGGGTTATTGTCTATCATAAACTCCTGCGGAATAACATGAATGATTTTCTCACCAGGGTTGACTGCAATTTTAAACATATCGTTGATCATGTAACGAATATGCTCTTCTTCTACTTCAGTATCAGGAGCCCCAAGAGTATGAATACCACTGTGCTGCATACTTGATATGTGCTCACCAGCAATACCAACTACTACCTTTGAAATTTTAACTCCGGATACTCGTTCAGCTTCACTTACAGCAAGTTTTATTGCGCTTACTGTCATATCAATATTGACAACTTCGCCTCGAGCCACACCGTTAGAGTCGGCTTTTCCAATCCCCAAAATTTTAATTTTTCCTGTTTGATCCATCTGCCCAACGATTGCAGCAATCTTAGTAGTACCTATGTCTAGGCCAACTATTACTGGATATTTTTTTAAGTCATTCATGATATGTTGTTTTTAAATATTGTCTCTTTTTGTTCCTACTATTTGTCCTGCCATTTCAATATTTATCATTTGATATTTCTCCCAATTTCCTTTAGCCATTACCTTTGCATAAAAATGCTTAAGGTTATCTAGCCGTTTAGATGTAGTAACATCAACTTCGCCAAGTGATATGACATGATCAGTGACTCTTGGATGAAGTCTAATTTTTTTATTTTCAAGTACCTCGATATGATCTATCATTGAAGATAAAAAAGAATCTCGTTCTATAATCTTCACCAGCTCTACAAGCTTTTGTTGGGTGATGCTATCAATTAAATTGTCATCAAACGTTTTCACATACCCAATAGCAATGGGTACATTAACCGTAAAATTATCATGTAAAGGCATTTTTATATGACTTTCAGTCAAATAATAACTAACACCATCGTTGTTGATTACTCTCAAAAATGGAACGCGCTGCCTAACATCAATATGTAAAAGCTGATGTTGGTCTACATAAACCTCAGCATTTTCTACATATACATTCTTTTTCAAAGCTTGTTCAACCTTCTTCAAGTTTAATGATATCAATGGTTTTCCAACTATTTCACGTCCAAGAACAGCATTGGTAAGTGATAATATTTCTGCTTCATTTATCAACTGAAAAGAAGAGGGAAAATCAATATCAACTTGTATAGAAGAGCATACACGATTTTTTGCTTTGTCAACAGAGGACATAAGAGTAAATATAAATACACCTACCACAGCTATAATAAGTATGAGCTGTGCAACTCTTTTCAATATGAAAAGAAATTTTTTCATCAATTGATTTTGTTAGTATTTAAAAGTTTAGCAATGGGACTTACAAGCTTGTCAATATCACCAGCACCTATAGTTAAAATTACAGCATTATCAATGCTCTTCAATCGTTTCAAAAAATCATTTGGAGTAACAATTGACTTTTGTTTTGAGGTAGCTTTATCTAAAATTAAATGACTTGTTACTCCTTCTATTGGCAATTCGCGAGCGGGATATATATCAAGCAAAAAAAGCTCATCTACTATAGATAAACTCTTAGCAAATTCTACCGATAAGTCTTGAGTACGAGTAAATAAATGTGGTTGAAATAAAGCAATTATGTTCTTATCAGGATAAATTTCTTTTATAGATTTCAACAGTACATCAATCTCTTGTGGGTGATGTGCATAATCATCAATATACACAACACTAGATGAATCGTATACCTTTTCAAAACGTCTCTTTATTCCTTTAAAAGTAACCAATGCGTCATGTATATGTGCGATTGAAATACCCAACTCTTTTGCAACTGAAATTGCAGCTAAAGCATTTTCGATATTATGATACCCTCCAATATTTAGCCGTAATCCTGGATACTTCTTATCAAAATATGAAAGTGTAAATAAATAACCTCCGTCAACTATCCAATACTTATCACAATATACATCGCTACTTCTATCATCAAGAGAATAGAATGTCTTGTCTAACATTGGTAAAGAAGATTCTATACTTTGATTTGATCTGATAATTAAAACACCTTCATCATCTATTTTTTTTGTAAACTCTACGAAAGCTTCATCAATCTTTTCTTTTGATCCATAAATATCCAAATGATCTGTGTCAACAGCTGTGATCACTGCAATATCTGGAGATAATCGATGAAAGGAACGATCAAATTCGTCTGCCTCAATTACTACTACATCATTTCGTTTTGCATTAGATGGAGGAGAAACAAAATTACTTTTATAGTTGACAGCTATACCTCCTAAAAAAGCAGTACATCCGTATCCGCTATGATTTAAAATGTGAGCAATCATAGATGATACTGTAGTTTTACCATGTGATCCAGCAACACAAATTGAAAACTTATCTTTACTGATCAAACCTAGTACCTCACTTCTTTTGAGAACATTATATTTGTTTTCAAAGTAAAAATTAAGGCCAATATGTGACGATGGAATAGCAGGTGTATATACTACCAGATCAACTTGTTTATCAATAGATTCCAAAGAATCCTCGAATACAACATGAATACCTTCACTGACTAGTGTATCTGTTAGTGAAGTAGGAGTTTTATCGTATCCACTAACTTTTTTTCCTTGTTTACTAAAAAATCTGGCTAAGGCAGACATTCCTATACCTCCAATACCAACAAAAAATATTTTATTAATATCGTTCAAATTCATTTTATAAGGTTTAAAATTTGATCTACAATTTTTTCATCTGCATCGGCTATAGACATAGACTTAATATTTCTAGAGAGCGATTGAGATAACTCATTGTTTAATAAAACAGAATTTAATGCTGGCATTAAATCTTTGGAAATCTGGTTGTCTTGAATAAACATTGTAGCTTCTTTTCGTTCTAATGCTTTCACATTCTTTGTTTGTTGATCATCTGTAACATTTGGCGATGGCACCAAAATGGTAGGCTTACCGACTATTTGCAATTCTGCTATAGAAAGAGCACCAGCTCTAGCAACAGTAATGTCAGCTGCAGCATATGCAGAAGGCATATCATCGATAAATCTTAAAATTTTGACCCCACTTATCCCATTTTCTAAATGCTTATATTTATCAAAATGCGCGTTACCAGTTTGCCAAATTAATTGCCATCCTGATTTGATAATTTCATCTAGATTATCTGATACTGCTTTGTTGATAGTAGCCGCACCAAGACTACCACCAAAAACGAAAATCACTTTCCTTGTTTCATCAAATCCAAAACTGGTTAAAGCATCTTTTCTCAAAATCTGATTTTGAACGATATTCTTTCTGACAGGATTGCCAGTTTTGACTACTTTTCTACCCTTATATTGCTCAATCAATTCATCGTAAGCAACACAAATCACATCAACAAAGCGAGATAAAATTCTATTTGTAAGACCAGCTACAGCATTTTGCTCTTGAATAACTGTAGGTAATCTAAGTACTGCAGCAGCAAATAATAAAGGACCACTTGCATAACCACCAACTCCAATTGCTGCTTGAGGTTTAAATTTAATAATAATGAAAAATGCTTTAAACAGAGCATATATAAGTTTAAAAGGAAGCCATAAATTTTTTAATATACTTCCACGCTGATATCCACTAATTGGCAAGCCGATTATCTCAAAACCAGCTTGAGGCACTTTTTCCATTTCCATTTTCCCTATAGCTCCTACAAACAATATTTTAGAATTTGGCTCCCTTCTTAACAATGCATTTGCGATAGCTATAGCAGGAAATATATGACCGCCAGTGCCTCCACCACTAATTATATATTTTTTATGTGTCATGCTATATCTAAGTTTTCTTCACCTTTTGCCAATTCATTGTTTCTACTTACACTTAAAATAATTCCAAATGCAATACTTGTAAATACTACTGAGCTACCACCCATACTAACTAAAGGAAGAGTAACACCTGTAACAGGTAAAATTCCAACTGCAACAGACATATTAATCATTGCTTGTAAAACTAAAGCAAGTCCCAACCCAACTGCTAAAAATGCACCGTATGCCTTTGGAGCAGCAATGACTATGCGAATACATCTATAGAAAAAAATGAGGTATAACAATACTATTATACCCCCACCAATCAAACCATACTCTTCAATAATAATAGCATAAATAAAATCCGAATATGCTTCTGGCAAAAAATTCTTTTGTAAAGAATTGCCTGGTCCATTTGGAAATACACCTCCTCTCGCAATAGCAATGTTTGCTTGTGTAGACTGATAACTATCATCAGCATCTTCTTTGCCCATAAAATGTGTCTCTATTCTACTTTTCCATGTTGCAGTTCTTCCTTTAAGCATAGATTCGGGAAGTACAAATAAAATCGAGATAAATAAACCTAATGCTAATATCGCACTCAAGACTAATAATGATAAATGCTTATAGGAAAC
>JBIKJU010000304.1:0-2574 GCA_044360745.1 Chitinophagales bacterium | reverse complement strand
ATAATTGCGCCACTCGCCTAAGGGATGTGCTCGAGATTGCGATAGGTGAGCCTATAGTATTTGATAAATCTAAGTTTGATACTACTACTACATTTAGAAATTTGATTGATGAATATACATTAAATAAACGATGGGAAAACTTTGGTATGGATTTGTTGATTGGTCCAAAGGTAGATAAACCTACTACGCATTTAGAGCAAATGTTTTTGCCTGATTATTTGGCTAAAGGATTTATGAATGCTACAATACCAACAGATAGTGGTATGCAGCCTCTAGTTTTGCTCGAAAAAAAAATATTATCACGTATTCCAAGTTTTAGCAGCCTTAATTTTTTCACTCCTGAAACTTTGATTTTTTTGTTTTTAATCTTTACTTCTCTAATCAGTATTTTGGAACTTATTTTCAATATTGGATTTAGATTCTTTGATGTTTTTTTCTTTTTATTGCTTGGTATCATTGGTCTATTGATGACAAATCTTTGGTTATTTACTCATCATTGGACTACAGCTGCAAATCTAAATATTTTGTGGGCTTTACCCTCTCATCTTTTTATAGCAATATTGCTTTTAATAAAACAAAAATCTAGTTTTTTAAAAGGATTATTGATGATTACAGCTATAGTTCAACTTTCTTTTATTCTCTTTCATTCCTTTATGCCTCAGCAGTTTCAATTTGGAGTGATACTTTTAAGTATTGCTGTATTTATTAGAGCTATTACTCGGTATATAGTTATTACCAAGTATTAATTAGTGAGAGCTTACAAACTTAAGCGTTTTTTGAGACTTATTGTTATCTGTTGCTTTTATGAAAAAAATGCCATTACTTAAGTTGCTAATGTTAATCAGAGAAATCTTCTCTTCTGTAATGAAGTTCATGAGTTTTTTCCCATCTATTGAAAATAATTCTATAGCAATACCAATGTCAGCTTTCAAATTAATAGTGTTAGTTGCTGGATTTGGGTACAGCTCTATGTTTACATTGTTTGAAACAATATCTAATGCTGTAGCAAAGCCATCAAACCTTTTTAACAATGACCGAATCATCACTGAGCCATTGACAGAAGTAGTGGATTTTTTCCACGTACCATTTGTGAAAATAAGCATATGCTCTCTGCCTTTTGTTGAGTTTAGATCATAGCCAATTTGGAGGTTTCGGGTATCTGTTTGAGACCACCCTAGGTAATACTTATTAGAAACCCTCATTGGGGTATCTAACAAAAATGTAGCATAGCCATTTACAGAGTCTATATAATAAGGTTTTTTATTATCGCTGGTGTATATTGCACTATCTCTAAATGCTGGCCTATTGAGCTCCAAAGTATCCCAAATATTAAAGGTGAAAATTAAATCTTCAACTTTTACATCAATGTTTGAAAAATGTACTTGAAATCCAACCAAAGTATCGGGATTGTTAAGAATAAATTCTTGTGCAAATTTCTTTAATCCTAGTCCCTCAAGTCCATACGAGCGCTCCGCACTTGCATCGTCATAGGCCAGTACTTTTTCACACACATATCTGGATAACACAGTATCGTTAGTTTGATTTATATTTGGAACATTTAAACTTGCTTGAGCAGTAATTACTAAACTATCACCAGCCGAAATAGGCACACTAAAGTCATTCTTTGGGAATAATAAAATCTCACTTATGGGGCCAGCATTGAAAGTATTTTGTGTTACAAAAACTACGCTTGGATTTTGATAGACTATATCAATTCTAAAATCAGATTGTGTAGCAGGTGGATTTATAATAGCTTGGTCGAAATTATTATTTCTTATCTTGATTTTTAAGGTGTCTATTAGCGAAGAAGAGCCTTCATATTGTGAAGAAGCCAAGACTTCATAATCTTTGAATAGAGATGGAATAGGATAAACGAATGCAATATCGCTAATGATTGTATCAGCTAAATTTCTGTTTTTATTAAATCGAACATAATCTATATGCCAATGATCATTGTTGCCAGCTAAAGAAGCTATATTTTTAAATCTAAACTGAAATCCATTGTAAAAATAGTCTCTAATAGGTATCTGTGTTTGCGGGACTAAAACCATGACTTGGGTAAACGGTCTTGGACTATTTGACGAAGTAGTGTCGCCTCTTACAGACCACATTCGATCCCATTTTGAAGTAAATTTATTATAAAACTCTAAAATCAATGAATCGCTTCTGTTTGGCCAGTCGCCTAAGCCTTGTGGCTGATAATAAAAACTTAAATATACAGAATCAGCTACTGAAAGTCCACTTAGATTTATGGGTTTAGAAGTTAAATAATCAGCTACACCTTTTATTGTTGGAGATAACTTATTGTAGGGTAAACCAAATTCATTTAGACCATCAAGTGTAGCCACACCAATGGTAGGAGGCAATATAGGCATATGAGTATTCCAATAGGCATAATTATCGGTCCATTTTGTTCCCAAGCTCAATTTAGCTCTAAAAATATCTGGAGCAAATTTAATAAGAGTATCAGCGTAAAAAGTGTCTAAATACTGTCTTGTCAAATTACCGAGTGTGTCAAAATTTTTCCGAATAGTCTCAGGCCATAGATTCCAAGTACCAGCTGGCAATTCGATA
>JBIKJU010000303.1:0-2589 GCA_044360745.1 Chitinophagales bacterium | reverse complement strand
AAGCCATCTAGATTTTAATAAAAAAACTGGAGAAGTAGGTTTATTCGTTTATGACAAGCGCTATATAAACACTGATGTACCCGCAAGAGCATCACTTTGTTTACTCAATTATTTTTTAGAAAATGAAAATGTGAAATCTCTTTATGCAAAAGTGAAAATATCTAATCAAGAGGCATTAGCATATAATCAAATGCTTGGCTTTAACATCGTTAAAAATACAGAGGATGGCGGATATCTCTTATGTGTGACAAAAAAAGAATATGAAATCAAAGTTCATCGAATAAAACAATGGTTAAAAAGGAGTGAATTACAAGTTACCTACATCCCTAACTTTTCTATTGATGAAGAATGGCAGAATATATATTCCAAATAATTTATTGCTAAAAACAAGTCCGAATTTAAAAACTAGTCGCTACTCAATAAATGATTTTAACTCAATCTTCTTGTCTAAAGTCTTCGAATCTGAACCTTTTTCTTTAGCTTTCTTCCAATTCTCTATTGCCTTATCTACCTCTCCTAATTTAGACAAAATATCTCCATAATGTTCTAACAAAGTGGCGTTAGCACTATCAGATTTCATTGCCTTTTCTTGCCACACTTTTGCCTCTTTGTACTCCCCTAGTTGAAACAAAATCCAAGCATATGTATCTTCAAAAGAGGCGTTATCTTTTTCTAATTTATTGGAGTAAGCAGACATTTGCTTTGCTTTTTGAAGATTCACTTTTCGAAGCGACAAATAGTAACTAAAATTGTTAAGCGCATAAGCATTGTCAGGATTATACTTGAGGGCATTTTCGTATGCAGAATCTGAAGCCTCGTGCTGTTCTAGGGTATGGTGTACATCACCTATATTTGCCCAAAATTGAGCACGCAAAAAGGTGTTATCTCCACTCATTTTTTCACCCTTAGCATATGTCTTTATTGCTTTCTCATATTCTTTTAGTTGATTTTCAGCATTTCCTTTAAAATAATAAACAATAGCTTGATTAGGGAAATATTCTAAAGCATCTGTAGCAAAAGCCTTTAAGGACTGCCAATCAGACTTCGCACTATAAATTGTAAGAACTTGTTGCCATACAGAAAAAATATCTTTCTTGAGTTCTATTGCTTTCAAATAAGAAGGCAAAGCAAGGCTGTCCTTTTTGTCAATATAATATACATCTCCTCTTATTGCATGTGATTTAGATTCATCAGGATGCACACTAACTAAAATATCACTTAGCTCTTGTGCTTCTATAATTTTGTTTTGTCGATATTCGTAAAACTGAATGTATGGAAAAAGCATTCTGATTTTAGCATCTATATTCATATTAGGGTTAGCAAATACTTTACGCATACTTTCGATACGAGCGGCAGTATCGCCTTTTGCAGCACCTATATCTGCTATAGCAAGAAGAGCCTGAGCGTTTTCAGGATCAAGCTTGAGAATTTTCTCATATTGTTGTGCTGCTAACTCTTTTTTGCCATTGAGAGAATATAACTCCGCCAACATACCCAAATACTTAGCATCATCGGGATAGGCATCTATCAATTTTTGCACCTCGCCTACTGCTTTATCAAATTGATTGAGCTTCAAAAAAATACGTTGCTTTTGCATCACCACACTCTCTTCTATCCCATATGACTTTTCAAACTGATCATAAGTTTTTATGGCATTTAAAGGCTGGTTAGATTGCAAATATAAATACGCTAAATCAAAATAATTATCTACGTCCATAGGATATCGCTGTATCAGGCTTTCATAGCTTTTGATAGCAGCGTTATTGTTTCCAGACTTTAATTGTATCCTTGCTAGTAATTCTAAATACCATTTATTTTGAGGGTTTATCTTAACTGCTTGCTCAGCTTCATACTCTGCATCACTTATTTTATTTTGATTAAAATGGATATTCGCTATTTGAAAATATGCATTATCGTTGTGCTTATCTATCTCCAATAGTTTTCGATATTGCTCTAGTGCAGTATTAAAATCCTCTATCAATTTTGCTTTCTCGGCATCTAATAAATATTCGTTAATTTGAGAAATTTGTTCTTGAGTAAAACTTGACTTTTTATTCTTTTTGCCTTTGTCTTTAGCAGACATCGGTTGTGTTATAAAAAAACTCAGTATTATCGAAAAAATAAAAGTGTGTGAGCGTGAAAACATCATAGTTTATTGTATTAACGTATAGTCGCCTATACTTAAATCTTCAAATTTACCTACTAACATAACGTTATTTCCAATCATTGAATGTTCTATTAACTTATTTTTTATTCTCGTTTTGGATTGAACAATAGCATCTCTCACTATGGAATCTTCTATCACACTGCCTTTACCAATAGAAGCGTAAGGACCAACGATAGCATTTCTCAACGTTACACCTTCAGCAACATACGATGGAGAAATGATAATACTATTCTCTAAAACCACATCGTCAGCTACTAAAGGTTTATCTTTTAAGTAATCAAGATATACTTTATTGGTATCTACAGTTGCATTTTTATTACCACAGTCTAGCCAATCCTCTACCTCTCCTTTTTCAAATTTTACACCTTTCGATTTTAGCGCCTCCATTGCATTCGTAAGTTGATATTCTCCTTTTTCTTTTA
>JBIKJU010000301.1:0-2614 GCA_044360745.1 Chitinophagales bacterium | reverse complement strand
TTAGCACCGCGAAACAAATTGTGAGTGCCAACTGTGTAACATCAGACCAAGTAGTAGCCATCTGCAATCTCTTTGGTTTTGAGGCAAGCAAATTAGATTTTGCTAAATATGCTTACGACCATACTATCGACAGAAGAAACTACTTCAAAGTAAATAATGTGTTCGGCTTTAGTAGCAGCAAAGAAGAGCTTAGTGAGTACACTACCAATTTTAGATAACTAAATACGTTATTGAAATTATCATATCAGGGTCTTCAGCAACGAGGGCCCTGTTTTTTTATATGGATTGATTCCCAGCGGGGTCTTCCATAGGAGACCCCGCTATACAATGGCATTAATATACTTCCATTTTGAGTTTGGTTTAAGCGAGAAGATTTGACCAGTATGGGAAGCTAGAGGAATTTTGAGTTTTTTTGTCCGAATTGCTCAATAAGCTACTTCTTCAAATACACCGGAAACGACATATTCAGAAAGTGTATTGGATGAAAAACAACTTGTCCTAGCGTATTAAACTCGATAGCTGGAGCAGGCAACTTTATCACATTTAAAGCACCAAGCATTAACCTCCCAAATCGAGTTTTTGCTTTCACTTGTGTAAGATCATAATCTAGGGAGATAAAAAATTTTCGATATCTTCTTATGTGTGTATAGTCATAAATTTTTCCACTTTCATCTACCCATTTGTTTTCAAATCCACCATAAAGATTGCCAGCTCCATAACCAATAGCAATACTTAACCATTTAGCCTTTTTTTGTTTAGGATTAAAAAGTGCTGGATTTACGCTTAGCCAAAAATTGATGTTGTTGTAATCTTTCAGAATTTTTTCGGGAATGGAAGTGCCAAAAAGGGCATCAGTTCTGCGTCCTAAGTCTCCAGAGGGTCTATCAGAAAGGTGATAAGACATTTTGAGTTGTATACGTTGTTCGCCCCAAGCCATATTTTGCGACATAGCTAAAAGTGAACCCAAAGCATTAGCGCCTATATCGCTCCAGCTCGCTCCCCACTTTGCCGAAAAGCCATCAAAAATTTCTATTGATGATTGTGCAACAAAACCAGTCAACGCGCCATAGCCTGCTGCTTCCATTCTATTCATGCCCACCCATCGGTAGAGGTGATAAGCATAATGAGACTCTAAATATGCTCCCATCACGTGCCCACACTTATCTATCTGATACCATTCTTTACTATCATCAAAAAAATGAAACTTTGATTTTTCATATTGACTATACCAAGCTTGATTGAGTGCTGTCATTCCTCCTGCATAGACAGCTCCCAAACCCAAACCCACCCCAAGTGCTCTGTATTTATTTACGGTAGATGAATAATCTAAAAATGATTTTGATTTTCGAAACTGAAACGTACTATCTTGGCTATAAACAAATTTTTCGCTTACTATCAATAAAACAAAAAAAGCTATTTTTTTTATCATTTGTTTATTGATTATTGACCCCAATTTTCACGGTCTAATGTTCTGTATTGTATGGCTTCGGCTATATGCTCCGTTTTTATTTCTTCACTTTGACCTAGATCAGCTATGGTGCGTGCTACTTTCAAAATTCTATCATAAGCTCTAGCAGAAAGATTGAGGCGCTGCATGGCTTTACTTAACAGCATTTTACCCTGGTCACTGATTACACATATTTCTTGCACTTTTTGTGCCTCCATTTGTGCATTGCAATGAATTCCAACGTTTTCCTTAAATCGCTCCGCTTGCACCTCTCTAGCTTTTATCACCCTTTCTCTTACCGCTTGGCTGTGTTCCGTTTTGCGTTCAGAGGAGAGTTCATTAAAACTCACAGGGGTTACTTCCACATGCAGGTCTATCCTATCGAGTAGCGGCCCCGATATTTTATTCAAGTATTTTTGGACTACCCCTGGAGCGCATACACATTCCTTTTCGGGATGGTTAAAATATCCACAAGGACAAGGATTCATTGAAGCTACTAGCATAAAACTAGCTGGATAAGTGACTGAAAAACGCGATCTAGAAATCGTTACTTTTCTGTCTTCCATGGGCTGACGCATCACCTCTAAAACAGTACGTTTAAATTCTGGCAACTCATCTAAAAACAAAACACCATTATGCGAAAGCGAAATTTCTCCTGGCTGTGGATTTGAGCCACCGCCTACAAGTGCTACATCGCTTACTGTGTGATGAGGAGAACGAAAAGGACGATTATAAATCAGCGATACATTTTTTGATAATTTTCCAGCCACGGAATGAATCTTGGTAGTTTCTAATGCTTCCGTCAAGGACAGTGGAGGTAGTATTGTTGGCATTCGTTTTGCCAGCATGGTTTTGCCAGCTCCAGGAGGCCCGATTAGGATAAGATTATGCCCACCAGCCGCAGCTATTTCCATAGCTCGTTTTATATTTTCTTGTCCTTTTACATCAGCAAAATCATATTCTGACTTTTCAATATTATTTGCAAACTCTTCACGAGTGTTTACTTCTACTTTTTGAAGACTACCTTTACCTTCTAAAAATTGGACTACCTCTTCTAAATTTTCTGCTCCGTACACATCTAAGTTATTGACTATAGCAGCCTCTCTGGCGTTTTGCTTTGGCAAAATAATTCCTTTAAATTTCTCTTTCCGAGCTTGTATCGCTATA
>JBIKJU010000300.1:0-2621 GCA_044360745.1 Chitinophagales bacterium | reverse complement strand
GTAAAATATACTTCAAATCCTTTTCTAATCCATGATCTACCTTGCCATAAAAACACATTTTTTGCAGTCTGTTGCGAAATAGTAGATGCCCCGCGGACTTTCTTTCCGTTTTTATTATAATCAAAGGCAGCTTTTATAGAAGCTATATCAAATCCATAATGTTCAAAAAACTTTTGATCCTCTGAAGCTATTACTGCTGATGGCAATGATAAAGACATTTCATCAAGACTTACCCATTGATAGCTCCACACTAAAGGGTTTCCAGCTACAAGATTTTGTGCAGCTCGTATAAACATAAGAGGTGTAAATGGAATAGGTATAAAACGAAAAATAATGACAGACAGCACAGATAACACAAAGAAGTAAATAACCGCTTTTTTTATCCAAACTCGGACTTTACTAAATCGGCTATTCAAAGCTGTCATGGCTACAAAAACTAAAGACTAATATTTTCTAAACCTTGTCCAGCAGCCAATAATTCTGCAATATCAAACACCTTAACACTATCTTGTTTGTTTTTACCTTTTACACCATCTGTGATCATAGTGTTGCAAAATGGACAAGCAGCAGCAACAATGTCTGCTCCAGAAGAAAGTGCTTCTTTTGTTCGCTCTTCATTGATACGTATTGTTCCCTTTTCTTCTTCTTTAAACATTTGAGCTCCACCAGCACCACAGCACAAGCCTCTTTGTTTACAGCTTTTCATTTCTACCAAATTTGCATCCAGCTCTTCAAGAACTTTTCGGGGCGCTTCGTAGATTTCATTTGCTCTTCCAAGATAACAAGAATCGTGATACGTAATTGTTTTCCCTTTGAACAAACCACCTTCTTTCATTTTTATTTTACCTTCATTGATTAATTGCTGAAGATATGTGGAATGATGCAAAACATTGTAATTTCCTCCTAAAGCAGGATACTCATTTTTGAGCATATTGAAACAATGGGGGCATGTGGTTACTATATTTTTGATACCATAGCCATTCATCACTTCTATATTTTGCATAGCGAGCATTTGATATACAAACTCGTTTCCTGCACGCTTAGCTGGGTCACCTGTACAAGATTCTTCTTTGCCTAATACTGCGAATTTGATATTTAGATGCTGTAATATTTTCACAAATGATCGAGTAACTTTTTGAGCACGCTGGTCAAAACTACCAGCACATCCGACCCAAAACAAAATTTCAGGCATTTCGCCATTCGATACGTATTCTGACATTTCTTTTACTGACATAATATAATTTTTCTGTTATATGATATTTACAATTCCTTTGCCCAATTTAATCTATCTTGCTGAGAAAACTGCCACGGTGCGCCATTGTTTTCAAGGTTAGAAAACATGCCGTTCCATTCTGTTGGAGAGTTTGAATCTTCCATAATCAAACTTCTTCGGAGCTGGATAATAATATCTAGTGGTGAAATATTCACAGGACATTCTTCTACACAAGCATTACAAGTAGTACATGCTCTTAACTCTTCTACACTTATATATCCATTTTCAATTAGCGATTTACCATCTTCTTTCCAAACACCACCATTAGCATCTATAGATTTTCCGACTTCTTCAAGTCTATCTCTGGTATCCATCATAATTTTTCTTGGAGATAATAACTTGCCAGTCAGATTTGCAGGACATTGGGCAGTACACCTTCAACACTCAGTACAAGTGTATGCATCTAACAAATTTTTCCAACTCAAATCCATTACGTCTTTCGCGCCAAACTTTGCAGGAGTATCTACTCCTCCATCTGCCGGAGCAGCAAAAGCTGCATCTGGATTCATCATAAGTTTTACCTCTTTAGTCACTTCTGGCATATTAGCAATATAACCTTTTGGTGATTCTTGAGTAAAGTAAGTATTGGGGAAAGCAAGCAAAACATGCAAATGCTTAGAGTATGATAAATAGACCATAAATGTCATAACAGTAGCTAGATGTCCCCACCAACCAATACGCTCAAATGCCATCAATAAAGATTGGCTAGCACCATAAAATGGCTCAGCAAAAATACCACTCAACCAAAAACCATACTCACCGTTGTGAGCTGCCATATCAGACACATTCATTAGAAATATATTGCTGATAAGAATCAATTCTAATCCTAAAATAATATTGGCGTCTAAAAAAGCCCATCCCTTCAACTCTGGCATGTTAAATCGAGGGATTTTAAGCATGTTTCTACGCCATAAAAATGCTATAGTAACAAAGAAAGTGAGAAAAGAAAGTACCTCAATTGAGGAAATAGTAAACACATATAATCCTTTTAAAAAAGGGATATTTTCCAATAAATGATAGACAAATCGATGTGTGCCAAACATCCCATCAATCATAATTTCTATTAACTCAATTTGAGTAATACAAAAGGATACATAAATCACTACATGAAGAAGGGCTGCTATTGGTCTCTTAAACATCTTTTTCTGACCTAAGGCTACTAATATCATAGCTTTAATATTGCCAGGAATTGATATCTTTTTGCCAAGCATAATATTCCTGTATATTTTGGCAAAATTTCGAAAGGCTACAAAACCCATTCCTCCTACTAGTGCTAAAAAAGCAATTCGTTCTAATATAAACATATAAATATCCTAGTTTAAGTGCGAATATAATTTATTGATAGATA
>JBIKJU010000299.1:0-2667 GCA_044360745.1 Chitinophagales bacterium | reverse complement strand
CAATTTCTCTTCTGATTTAAAAGGTAGTGGGTCGCTTAATCAAGACATGAGCATAGACTATAACTCATTATCAGGTGATGGAAAAGTGCAAATAAACACAGCCCAAATTGTTGGTTTACCTGTGCTTCAAAAAATAGCTGAAGTTACTAAAATAAAAGCACTTCAAAATTTAACAATCAACAATGCTTGGACTCAATTGCAGTTTAAAGATGGTAAAGTAAATGTAGATCCGACAGATATAAAATTTGGCAATGGTTATAATGTAAACCTTTTAGGATCCAATAGTTTTAATGAAGAGATTGACTATAAAGTAAGATTTGATGTGCCAAGTAAAGAACTAGGAGGAGTTACAAATCAGCTCACAAGCATGATTCCTCAAATACCAGGCGTGCCTTTCAAAATGCCTGAAACTCTTAATGTTTTTTTGCGAATAGGTGGAACTATGACTAAACCAACTGTAAAAATAGATAAAGTAGGTGGCGCAGGCAGTAGTGTGAAAGACATGGTGATTAATACAGTAAATGATTTAAAAGATAAAGCTGAAGAAGAAGCTAAAAAGCAAGCCGAAATTTTAAAACAAAAAGCTCAACAAGAAGCCGACAAAATTAGAAAAGAAGCTGAAGATAGGACAAAACAAGAAGCAGATAAAATAAAGAAAGATTTAGAGAATAAAGCTAAAGACGCAGTGAAGGGTATCAAATTGCCTTGGTAATTAATAAAGCAACAATGAAGCTTATTCAATCTGAAAATCTTGATTCGTTATCTTTTGTTCCATCTTTAGTAAAGGCTTATTTAAATAATGATAATGCTTTAAAGGAAATTGGAATTTCTGATTTTAATTTAAATAGTTTAGACAGTTTCATTGAAAAGAAGAAAACACAATCTATAGATAGAGAAAAACTTAAAACTATTTTACTAAATCAATATTTAACTATAGATTCAGAGGAAGAAGTAAACAAAAACATTATTTTACTCAAAAGCGAAAATACTTTTTGTGTTACTTCAGCCCATCAACCTTCACTATTATTAGGACCAGCCTATGTTATAATAAAAATTAGTGCAACTATATCAGCTTGTTTAAAGTTCAAAAAACAATATCCCAATTATAATTTTGTACCAGTATTTTGGATGGGGTCGGAAGATCATGACAAAGAAGAACTATGTCATACTTATTTTAACCAAGAAAAAATAGAGTGGAATACAGAAGCTGAAGGCCCGATTGGAAAGTTCGATTTAAAAGGTATGGAAAATGCCTTGAAATCAGCTTCAAAATTGATGAAAGACAATCCAATGTTTTTAAATTATTTATCAGATAGTATATCATCTTTTAAAGATTTTGGAGCGTTAACATTTTATATGCTTCACCAAATTTTCAAAGATTTCGGCTTAGTAATTATTGATCAAAATCAAAAAGAAATTAAACAACTTTTCTCATCAGTAATCAAAGACGAAATAAAATATAAACGTGCCATGGAAGTTCTGAAACCAAGTAATGATTGGTTGAAAGCAAATTTTCATGCGCAAGTAAATCCTCGCAATATCAACTTCTTTTATTTACAAAAAAATAGTAGAAAAAGAATTACCGAAAAGGATGGCAAATTTGAAATAGGCGAACAATTAGTTAATGTAAACCATTTAGATAATTTTATAGATGAAAACATTGAATCTTTTAGTCCCAATGTTATTTTCAGGCCTCTTTTACAAGAATTGATTTTACCTAATATTTGCTTTGTGGGAGGAAGCGCAGAGATCAGTTACTGGCTTCAATTGAAACCCCTTTTTGATTATTACTACATCCCCTACCCATTTATTGCACATAGACCATTAGTAGTTTTTGCACGTGACAGTTCTTATCAAAAAGTAAGTAAGCTTCATTTATCGCCACTTGACTTTTTAGACAATGAAGACACTATTATCAGAAAATGGATTTCTGGTAATGCTAGTGTTGACTTTAGTTTTGAACAAGAAATGCTATCTTTAAATTCACTTTTTGAAGATATCATTATAAAAGTAAATAAAACCGATAAAAGCTTAGAAGGCACTGTTAATGCTGAAAAGCAAAAAGCTATCAATGGTATAGAGAATATTAAATCAAGGCTTATAAAAGCTGAAAAAAGAAATAATGAAACAGCAATTACTCAAATAGCTCAAATAAAAAACCAATTTTCCCCTAGCCAAATTTTAATAGAACGAATAGAAAATAGTATATCTTTTTATAGTCAACTATCTAAAGACGAGTTTCATCAATTTGTTATTTCACAAGATCCCACTGAAAAAAAACTCCATTTTTATAGTTTCTAAAAATTATTGGAAAAAATTTGATTTTACGGAAACTGATTTTAGATTTGCAGTCCAAATTGGGAACTTAGCTCAGCTGGTTCAGAGCATCTCGTTTACACCGAGAGGGTCAGGGGTTCGAATCCCTTAGCTCCCACAAAAAGCCTTCATTTTTGAAGGCTTTTTTATTTAGCTTAATTCTTATACCAGTAATGACCTATAATTTTAAAGTGAAATAGACAATCCTCCAAAACTTGTCCGTTGCCAATATTATGAACAATTTTATATCTCTTATCGTCGGCTGTCCTTATGTTTGATACTATTCCTATATGCGTGAGTCCACCACTCAAAACCCAACACACAATATCCCCAGGTGAATAATCAGAATGC
>JBIKJU010000069.1:0-9475 GCA_044360745.1 Chitinophagales bacterium | reverse complement strand
CTACTTCTAGAGTAGTGATTTCTAGATTATTAAAGAAGCTAGAAATAGATAATAAACTTCTTTTATATCGAAACCAAATCAAGTTATTGAAAGATTTGTAACTTTTGATACATATATCTATTTTTTTATCAATATCTTTAATAAAAATATACATTATGAAAAAGAATATGGGAACATTAGACAGAGGTTTGAGAATATTAGCGGCTGTAGTTTTAGTAGTGCTATTTTTCACTAACACTATTTCTGGAACTGTGGGCTACATAGCACTTGTTTTTGCGGCAGTTTTTGCACTTACGAGCGTAGTTAGTTTTTGCCCTGCATACACGTTATTCGGAATTAATACTTGTAAAAAGGACTAGATTATGGAGCTTTCTCAGTATCTAATTGTTGCTTTAATTGGCATCATAGCTGGTTTATTGGGTGGTTTACTTGGCATAGGTGGAGCAATAATTATAATTCCTGCACTAGTTTTTTTATTAGGATTTAATCAGCAACTCGCTCAGGGTACTACACTTGTTATGTTTGTGATGCCAGTAGGTGCATTAGCAGCATGGCAATATTATAAAGCCGGTAATGCTGATATAAAAGTGGGTTTAGTCCTTGCAGCCATGTTTTTTATTGGTGGTTTTTTTGGAGCTAAGTTAGCTAATATTATTCCTCAAGATATCATGAAGAAAGTCTTTGGCGTTCTATTATTTATCATTTCTATAAAGATGCTTTTTTTTGACAAATCTTCACATTGATTTGTAACAAAAGTATCCTTTTGGGCGCTTTCATCCCTTTATCTTTGCATTGTAATTTTTAATAAACCACAACTAAAAATAAAAGATATGAAAGTAGAACAAATTTATACAGGATGTTTAGCTCAAGGAGCTTATTACATAGAAAGCAATGGTGAGGTAGCCATCATAGATCCACTAAGAGAAGTACAACCTTACATAGACATGGCGCTTAAAAACAACGCCAAAATTAAATATATTTTTGAAACGCATTTTCATGCGGATTTTGTGTCTGGTCATGTTGATTTAGCAAAAAAAACTGGGGCTACTATAGTATATGGTCCTACTACTATGCCGATGGGTTTTGATGCACATGTGGCCAGTGATGGAGAAACGTTTAAATTAGGTAATGTGTCTTTTAAAGCTATTCATACTCCTGGGCATACGATGGAAAGCACTTGCTATTTATTATCAGATGAAAATGGGACTGATAAAGCCATATTTACAGGTGATACCTTGTTTATAGGGGATGTAGGTAGACCTGATTTAGCTCAACATGTCATTGCTGACCTTACTGAAGAAAAGCTTGCATCTCATCTTTATGATTCTTTGAGAAATAAAATCATGCCACTAAGTGACGATTTAATTGTATATCCAGCCCATGGTGCAGGTAGTGCTTGTGGCAAAAATTTGAGCAAAGAAACATCTGACACATTAGGCAATCAAAAACGCACAAACTATGCTCTACAATCTGATTTGACGAAAGAACAATTTATCAAAGAAGTGCTGACTGGATTGATGCCTCCTCCAAGTTATTTCCCTAAAAATGTATTGATGAATATCAATGGCTATGATAGTATAGATGATGTGCTAGAAAGAGGTGTCCAAGCTTTAAATCCTACGAATTTTGAAATGGTAGCTGAAGCAAATAATGCTTTGGTAATAGATACTCGTAGCCCTCAAGATTTCGCTCATGGATTCATCCCAAATTCAATAAACATAGGCATCGATGGTTCTTTTGCTGTTTGGGTAGGTACACTTGTGTTGGATATTAAGCAGCCACTATTAATAGTTGCTGATAAAGGCAGAGAAAATGAAATTGTTACTCGATTGGCGAGAGTGGGATATGATAACACTATTGGTTTTTTAGATGGAGGTATAGAAGCTTGGTTAAACGCTGGAAAAGAAGTTGATACTATCGCTTCAATAACTGTAGATGAATTTGCTGCAATAGAAGAAAAACATCCAGAAATTGAAATTTTAGATGTGAGGAAAGCCAGTGAGCATTTTTCAGAACATATAGAAAATGCTATTAATGCGCCTTTAGATTTTATCAATGACAGTATGACCAAAGTAAATAAAAACAATACTTATTATGTGCATTGTGCTGGAGGCTATCGGTCTATGATATTTATTTCAATATTAAAAGCTAGGGGATATGAAAATCTTATCAATATTGATGGTGGTTTTAGTGCTATAAAAGCATCGGGTAAATTTAAGGTCACAGATTATGTTTGTCCTACTACAATGTTGTAAACCATGAACAGGAATCAAATTTTAATAACCACACTAGGTATAGCATTAGGAGCTCTACTTGGGTATCTTTACTACTACTATGTAGGATGTGCATCGGGCACATGTGCTATCACTTCAAAACCACTCAATAGCACTCTATACGGGGCTTTGATGGGAGGCTTGTTGTTTAGCAGTTTTAAATCTGAATCGAAAAAACAATCATAAAAGTCAATAATCTATGAAAACAAAAACAATAATTGATGTTCGATCTGAAATGGAGTTTGCAGGTGGACATGTGCCAAATAGCATAAATATTCCACTCCAAGAAGTGCCAACTAAAATCGAGTATTTTAAATCTCTGGAACAGCCATTCGTTTTGTGCTGTGCAAGTGGAAATAGGAGCGGACAAGCCGCAGCTTTTTTAAAGCAGCATGGAATAGCCTGTGAGAATGGAGGTGGCTGGGTAGATGTCGTTTATCAACTAAAAAATCAAAATTAATATGCTTAATATTTTAAAAAAACTTTTTGGAGGCGGTTCCTCTATTGATTATAGCGAGCTTGTAAAAAATGGCGCTCAAATCATTGATGTGAGAACTAAAGGTGAGTATCAGTCTGGACACATCAAGGGATCGGTCAATATCCCTTTAGATGTATTGAAAAGCAATCTTTCAAAAATTAGAAAAGATAAAACGGTGATTACTTGTTGTGCTTCTGGTATGCGAAGTGGCTCAGCGAAGAGTATTCTCTCTGCCAATGGATTCTCAGAAGTGCACAATGGAGGAGGCTGGCAAAGTTTAAATCAAAAAATTAGGTAATTAATATGACAACATTTTTGTCTCGAATAAAAACTGGATGGACTGTAATGAGAATACTTTACATATTCATGGGGAGTATGATTATTTATCAAGCTATAGCTGAAAAACAATGGCTCTTGATTTTGTTTGGAGCATACTTTGCATCTATGGGTCTGTTTAATTACGGCTGCGCCTCAGGAAACTGCGCCACCGGTCAGTGCGAAACTAAAAAGTAATATTTTTATAAAAGGTCTTTCGAAATGTAAAGACCTTTTTTATTTTTACTGAATGATGAAAAATGCTTTTTCTCTTTTAGTAATAGTTGTAATGCTTTCATCTTGCAAAAAAGTTTCTTGTGAGATATTTAATCCATTTACAAATAATCTGCTTTCAAACTACAAGTGCTCGAAAAGCTCTTGTAAGTCTGAAGAAGATTTAGTTAATTCATTTCAATGTGTGAGCTGTGTCAATTTTAATGCGATGGATACAACCAAAACTTGCGATAGGGTAGTGGCTGATTCTTTGAATTTATTTTATTCAAACAACAGTTCGATGGGTAAGTGTGAAAAAGTAAATGTTATTGTTCAATGTGATTAATGAAATTTTATGAGAATTTTGTTTGCAATTTTGATTGGTTTTTTCTCAGCGATAATGCCTATTTCAGCTCAACAAGTCTTTGGTCTGTGGAATTTTGAGGACACAGCTTTAATCAATTTATACAATCCCACTTTCGGCAATGGTAGCAGTCAACTAACAGGCAGTATGCTTAATGCAAACAGAAATGCCGGCACTAATACCGGTTGCCAACTAGCTAATGGCACAGGCGCATTAGGAATCACCAGCGCAAACCCAGGTAATACACCAGATAGCAGTGGCATTATTTTTTTGATCAATACTTCTAATTTTAGAGATATTACACTCACGTGGGATCACCGATTTTCGGGTACTTCTACACGTACTACACGAGTTCAATACACTCTAAATGGTGCTGATTGGTTAAATTTTGAAGCTAACAATTTAAACTCTACTATTTTTTGCAACTCAACGTTAAACGATGGAACTTTTGATATAGGAACAGTATATGGCGATACAGCTGTAGATTTTTGGAGCAGAAAAAGAGTAAACTTTAGCAGTCTATCTGGAGTAAACGATAACCCGGATTTTGGAGTGAGGATAGTAGCTTCACATTTTGGATATAGTGGCCAATTTCGGCAAGCAAGAGATAGCAGTGCTGTTGCGACCTCTGGCACTTGGCGATTTGATAACATCACCTTTGAAGGAAAGCTTATTAACGCAATTGAAATAAATAGTGAAAATTCAGAATTTTTTGCACCAAATCCAGTATCGGGTTTAGTTTTTTTCAAAGAACCCTGCACATTTCTTATTTATGATGTTTTTGGGAGGATGATTGACAAAAAAGTAAAGGTTGATTTTTATGATTTTTCTCTACATTCTAGCGGACATTATTTTATCCAACATGCTGAAAATCAAGCAATGTACAGAATAGTTGTCAACTGATTTGTTGATAAGTAAGGTGATTTAACGTATTGATAACAATGTGTAATCTATACTTCTTATATTTGTATTCATAAAGCACAGCCAATGAAACACTTTTTTACTTTTTTATTCATTTTATTAATTGCCAAATCAGATGGACAAAGCATTATTTCAGAATGGAATTATGAGCCACTAAGTGGTGCTTTTGCAACACCAGCCGCTAATATTGGTTCGGGCACGTCAGCTTTAGTTGGATCTATGACTACAGCCTCTCCAGGAACAGCTACTGGAATTAATACTCTATCTGGTTGTGGTACTCAAGTAAGTGGTCAAACTGCTTGGAATATAAGTAATGCCAACCCAGGTAGCTCAAATGAAAGTAGTGGTGCTCAATGGAATGTATCTACCGTTGGCAATACTGCAATATCGGTATCATGGGAGCAACGATGGACTAGCACATCACCTAATGCAGTAAGGTTTCAATACACTACTGATGGTACTTCTTGGAATAATTTTACAATGACCTCTGCTAACACTACAGTTTGTGATGGAAACATAAACAATGGTATATTTGAAACAAATAGATCAGCCGATCGTTTTAGGAGAATAACAGTAAATTTGGATAGTATATCAACAGTTGAAAATAATGCAAATTTTGGTTTTAGAGTTGTAGCCGCATACTTCAATAATTCAGGACAATTTAGACAAGTAGTGAGTTCAGGCACGGTCTCGACAGGTGGTGGATGGAGATTCGATAATGTAAAAGTTATTGGAACTTCTGCTTGTTCTACTCCTACCAATGCAGTTTCTGCTACTGCAAATGCTTTAGCAACTTCTATAAATTTAAACTGGGCGAATGCAGCCTCTCCTTGTTTTGACCAGTATCTTGTAGTAGCTAAATTAGCTTCAGCAGTTTCAGCTTCACCAACAGGAGATGGTACTTTATACACTGCAAATGCAGCATTTGGGACTACAGGCACAGACGCTAATCTACCTTCATCTGAGTTTGCGGTCTATAAATCTAATGGGACTTCAGTAAGTGTAACAGGATTATCAATTGGACAAACTTACCATTTCACTATTTTTGCAAGAAAAGGCACAACTTGGAGCTCTGGGGTATCACTATCTGCTACAACACGTAGGATTACTTTTTATAGTCAAGCATCTGGAACAGCAGGTAGTGGAACTATTTGGGATACTATACCGTCAGGTGTAGCCAAAACGGCTACTTCACTTGGAGGATTTTCAGCAGATGTAAATGTTGTAGTTCAAAATGGGCATGATGTAGTAGTAGCATCTCAACTACCGTGTAATAATTTTACAATAAATAATGGTGGTAAAGCATACAGAAATAATTCAACAACTTTGGCATATCTAAGAGTTTTTGGAGATTCATTAACTATTAATGGAACTTTAGGAAACGCACCAACCTTAGATGCTTTGGGTTTGGAAGTAGAAGGAACAAATTTAGTTATATCAGGTGCAGGAACTGCAACTTTGTCAAGAATTAGGAAGGCAACATCAACTAATTCTACTTCGAGCGCAACACTTTTAATGAATTTAGACTTTGTAGTCGCTGGTCATGCTGGCACCTCATTTCTAAATAATACAAATGCTACTTCACTTAATTTTACAGTAGGATCAGGCGTTATATTAGATTGTAAAGGAAACGCAGATATTGCAATAGATGGTACTTTTGGACAAGATGTA
Organism: Chitinophagales bacterium; assembly: GCA_044360745.1. Lineage (GTDB taxonomy): Bacteria > Bacteroidota > Bacteroidia > Chitinophagales > LD1 > CALAYL01. The sequence continues at coordinate 3,240 of JBIKJU010000069.1, read as the reverse complement.
GGAGATAGGGGGGGATCATTTGTAGTCAATGGAACATTAAAAGATGCGAGAACTCTGTATTTGCAAGGACTAAACAATACTTTAGCAAATTCATTTACGATTAACTCAGGAGGTATTGTTAATGCAAAATATGCTCGTGATAGTGTTGGCCTTGATGTAATAATTAATTCAGGAGGGACATTAGAGGTGGATTCAGAGTTGGTGTTAATCGCTGGAAATTTAAATATTCCAACTGGTGCAAATTTGATATTCAAATCACGAAGTGAAAGCCATTGTGCATTTATAAATGATTATTCATCTAGTCCAAATGGAACTCCATATAGTGGAACTCTTACTGGTACAGTTACTTCTGAGCGATTTGTTCCAGATCCAGGTTTAAACCAACATTTTATTGGATCTCCATTATCGGGTGTCACTTTTAGTGATATCGGTACTACTTCAGGTGCAAATAACGTTTTTGTGACACCTACCTCTAGTTGTAGTGAAGACTCTTTAGCACCTGGTTCAAACTATGGAAATTTCTTTGAGTGGTCTGAAGCTAATGTTGGCGGGGGATGTATTTTAAATGGTTGGAGAGTAAAATCAAGTGGCACCTTAGAAAGTGCAAAAGGATATTCTGCTTATCTCAATGGTAATGGTATTTATGATGTAAGTGGTACTGCAAATCTAGCTCCTTCGTATAATACATCTATTACAAGAGATACATGGTCTACAACGACTACCTTGGAAGGAAATTCATACGAATCAGGGTGGAATCTTGTTTCTAATCCATATTTATCATCTATAACTCCAGCAGTGAAAGCAGATTTTGATAACGACATCAAAGTATATAACGCTACTGGGCCTTATAAAGGAACTTACATTACGAAATTTGCAGGAAATCCAGCTACTATCATACCTCCTCATCAAGCAATTTATGTAAGAAAATCAACTGTAGGTACAGGTACTTATACGTTTAATAAAACAGAGTGTGTAAGAACTCAAGAAACATTCAATAAAAATGGAGAAAATGTGTTTAAAGTTATCGTAGAAGGAAATGGCTTTGCTGATAAAACTCAAATAGGTATAGACCAAAATGCTAGCGCTGGATTTGATAATGGATCTGATGCAGTAAAATTTCTAAGTAAATCTGGTCAACCCTCAATCTATACAATAGCTGATAATCGGAAAGCGGAATACAATGTGTTTAATAGTGTTCTTCAAACACCTTCTCTACCTTTACTTTTTCATGCTGGAACAGATGGACAATTCGTTATTCGGTTTGAAGAGTTAGAAGTTTTACCAACTCAAATTTCTATGACACTTGAAGATAAACTTCTCAATACAATCACACCAATTAGCTCTAATACTTCGTATTCATTTTCAGCTAAAGCAAAAGATACTAAAGAAAGATTTGTATTGCACTTTACAGAAAAAGTAATAGTAGACCCTACTTCTATTAATGATCAAGATGTAGATGATATTCACGTGTGGACAATCGGGAATATGCTCTTTGTTAATTTAAAGGATGAGCAATCTACTTCAACAAGAATAGATATTTATAATCCAATAGGACAAAGGATTAGTACAAAAGAGAATATCAGTAATCAGATAGAAGGTTTTGATTTATTAAATCATTCAAATGGTATGTATATTGTCAGTATTTCTTTTAAAGACAAAAAAACTATAACGAAAAAATTTGTTTTAAATAAATAATTTATAAATTTGTAATATGAAGTATATACCTTTTATATTGATGACATGTTTTTTACTTGTGATAACACAGGTTACATTTGCTCAACCACCACCGCCACCGCCACCACCACCACCGCCACCACCAGGGATTCCTTTAGATGGAGGAGTGTTAGCATTGCTAGGAGGTGCGCTCTATTACGGGTACAAGAAAATTTACAAATCATAAGAATTAGGGGCATAAGCCCCTTCTTTTTGTTTTTTTGTTTTTTTTATCTAGTTTACATTTAAAATATAAATGATATGAAAAATTCAGGTCTAATTTTATGCTTTCTACTAATAAATACATCATTGTATGCACAAAATAATGTAGGTATAGGTACGTTAAATCCCGACCAAAGTGCAATACTTGAATTAGAATCCTCTGATAAAGGTTTCTTGATTTCGAGAACTACAGTAAATGCTGTTCTTACACCAGTGGCTCAAGGGTTACTTATTTATGATACAGACTCAGCTTGTTTAGTGTTATATTCTGGCACTGCTTGGACTAATTTATGCAATGGAGGCGGGATTAATAGCGTACAATACAATAATGATGGTACGCTAACAATTAATACATCAAATGGTCAGCAATCTACTGTTGATAAAGCTTGGCTCACAAAAGGAAATTCTGGAACTAATCAAACCTTAGATTTTGTAGGTACTACAGATGCTCAGGACTTAGTTTTAAAATCAAATAATAACGAAGTTTTTAGAATAACGACTAATGGAGCGGTAGGAATTAATACTGCTAATCCTAATACTACTGCAATTTTAGAAATGACTAGCACTACGAAAGGTGTTTTGTTTCCGTCACTAACAACTGTTCAACGAGATGCAATTGCAGCTCCTGCGGTAGGGTTGGTTATCTACAATAATGTTTTAAACGTTCACCAATTCTGGAATGGGACGTGCTGGGTGAATGTTGGACAAACAGTTTGTTCGTTTGACTATTCTTTATCACAATCTCAGAATACTGGATGTTTATTAAAAACAAATTTTAATAGTGTAAATGATACGCTTACTGTTAGTCTTGTAGGAGGAAGTCCTTCTCCAGTTATTCTTTCTGCACTTGGTGTGCCCGCAGGCGTTATTGTTAGTTTTTCTAATAATTATCTTACTCCAACTCAAACATCAATAATGACCTTTACGGCTCTCCCAAGTGCCCCAACCGGTACATTTACCATTACTATTTTAGCCACTTCAGGATCTACCGTTCAAACATTGACATATGATCTTACCATCTATGATTTCGGTCTTTCACTTACATCAACAGCTGGCTCAGTAAATGAGTTGAATATAGCTCCGAATGTGAATACAGCAACTTCTACTATAAATATTGGAAATCAGAATGCCTGTGGATCCACTGGCTCATCTGCTGTTTTAAATGCAACAAATTTACCAGTAGGTGTTACAATTACTTTTGGAAACACTTCAATCCCAGTTCCAGGCACTACAAGTATGAGCATAGAAGCATCATCTTGCGCTGTTCCAGGAGTTTACACCATTTCTATCAATGCTACTATCGGC
>JBIKJU010000298.1:0-2704 GCA_044360745.1 Chitinophagales bacterium | reverse complement strand
CCATAGTATCCCCAAATCGAGGGTACACATCAGCAAGACCCTCAGCCACTAAGCATAATTTTAGAGAACTGCCTACTGCCATTTCTTTGACTATTTTACCTTCTTTAATCAGTCTTTTTAAAAAAGCATTTACTTTATATGAATTATGCGATCTGCTTACTGCTACAATAACCTCTGAGCGTTTTAAATAATTTGGAGAACAAGAAATTTTTCTCCAAATCCCCTTTTCTCTTTTGTAACTTCCAATTTTATTATCGCCATAAAACATAGTGTCTAGTGCAGGAGCATAAACAATGCCAGCAACTACCCTATTTGATTCGATTTTTGCAATATTAATTGTAAATTCATCATTCCTATTTATAAACTCTTTAGTGCCATCAATAGGATCTATAAGCCAACATGATGTCCAATTTTGCCTATCATTAAACAAAGGTATTGGTGACTCCTCAGAAATTATCGGTATATCAGGGAAAATACTACTTATCGACTTTATTATAAAATCACTAGCTAATGAATCAGCTTCAGTAATAGGACTATGATCCATTTTATAATTTACATCAAAAGAGGAATTATAAATTTTCAAAACCATTACAGCAGCTTCATCTGCAATTTTTTCTAAAATTTCTTTCATAAACAATGTAATCTATAAAAAAACAAAAATTGATGGCATATTTTTTGATAAAATCTATTTAGATTACTTATATTTTGATAGGTTTGAAACAAATTACTGAAATTTAAGTATAAAGACAAGTAATTAGAAATGGACAAGGTATATAGAATATTATTGATTGATGATAACCCTGGTGATGCTAGGCTCACTAAGGAGGTTTTAAAAGAATGCAACCTAAATAGTAAAGTTTTAATAGATATCATTTCAGATAGCGAAGAGGCAGAATTATTTATATTAAGACAATCACCTTTTGAAGAATCACCTTGGCCAGATATTATTATTTTAGATTTAAACTTACCCAAAAAAAATGGTCATGAGTTATTGAAAATCATTAAAAGTAATGCTTCTACAAAAACAACTCCCGTGATTATAATGACAACATCAGATGCAGACTATGACAGAAAAAATGCTTATGATAACTTAGCGAATGCATATGTTGTGAAGCCACCCGATTTTGAGTCGTTGATTACTACCATGCGAAATATTGTAAACTTTTGGTTTGATACTGTGTTATTACCTAATAAAGATATATGACAACAGAAGCATTAAAAGTGTTAGTGATAGAAGATAATGAAGGCGATGCTTTGTTAATGAAATTTTATTTGGGAGAGTCTACCACGCACAAGTTTATTTTTCATCATGCTCCAAACATGGCTCAAGCCTTTGATAAAATGGTGACGGTTGATCCAGATATTATACTCATGGATTTAAATCTACCAGACAGTACAGGTATAGATACTATAAAACAATTTATTGAAAAATTTCCAAACAAATTAATTATAGTTCTTACAGGTTTAGTCGATGAAAAAACAGGACTCGAGGCTGTAAGATATGGCGCACAAGATTTCTTAGTTAAAGGTAAATTTGATTCCAAAGTACTAGTCTCGTCTATTATCTTTGCATTTGAACGTTTTGCATTAAATAAAAGGTTAAGCAGCGTTAATCAAGATTTAAATAAAGGTGAAGAGCGATTTGAGTTACTTCAAGAAATGAGCAATACTGGCTTTATAGAGTTCAATATAGAAAAACGAATAATATATTTATCAAAATTTCTAATGAAACAAGTTAATATACCTGTACAAGAATTCTCACTTGATCAAATGTTAACATTATATGAAAATAAAAAAGAGAAGATGCTTCAAACTTTAGATGAAATTTTGAATGATAAAAAAGAAACAGGAACTATTCGATATTTCAGTATAGTATCTAATAAAGAAATATCAGCATTTTGGAAAAAAGATGGTAAGTTAATTACTTTTGTTATCCCTTATCCAACTAAATCATAAGTCTAAGTTCATATAGTTAGGATTAAACAAATTGGTGTTTATTGGGATATTTCGATTAGTATAATCTGCACCAAATCTGAAGTGATTAAGACCTTTAGGTAAAGTTGGAAAGTATCCAAGACTGATTTCTATAAGGTCCATTCCCAGACTAGCATTTCGCAATCTTAATCCAAATCCAATCATTTGAGATGATTCTATCCCAGCAAAAGGTCGAGTATCATACTTGCTAACAAATCCAAAATTGCCAAAAAGAAAAACTGAGGGATTAAAACCTAAAACTTTAAAATTGGCAATAAAATTTTCTTCTAATCTAAACAATAATGAATGCGTACCTCTATAACTAGGTGTATTGAGTTCATTAAATCCTAAGCCACTATTAAGATTAATTTCTCGACCAGTGGGTCTATTAAATGACATTATAGTTTGAACTCGAAACAATTGTCGAAAATTAGCCTTACCCATTTTATAAGCATCAGTAAAATAATTTAATCGCAGACGCCAACTAAATTGATCATAATTACCTTTAAAAACATATCCACCATATGTCGAATTGATATTTAAAAATCCCGCCTTTTTTATCATAATACCGTAATTTAGATATAGGCCAGAATAAAATCTATTTGCAAAATCTTCATCGCCTGTAGAGCCAGCCAAAACAGCAACACTGAGTCCTTTTGGAAAATACTCTTTAATACCCAAAAGATATACATTTTGATCGGTATAAAAATCCCATTTAGAAAAGCCAATA